>NZ_JBYTEK010000002.1:182975-245582 GCF_058783335.1 Stenotrophomonas sp. FW305-C-20-S1
GGCGCCCGTAGCTCAGTTGGATAGAGTACCTGGCTACGAACCAGGCGGTCGGGAGTTCGAATCTCTCCGGGCGCACCATTACACCGAAACAGCAGGCCTCGGCCTGCTGTTTTTTTATGTGTGTTTTTCGGCAGGGCTGCGCCCTGCACCTGCAGAAGCCACTGCACAAGCAACAGCAACAGCTGGCATTCCGTGGGATGGCGGGGCGGTATGGATAGGCAGGACACGCCGTAAACCCATCCATGGGGGCTCGATGGCGCCATCCATGGCGCCAACGGTCCTGCCTACCCATACCGCCCCGCCCCTGACAGATCATCGCGATCTGCGGTAGATCCACGCCGTGCGTGGATGCTCTTCCTTCCTATTTCGAAATATTCGATTTCAACTCGGGGTCAGATCCGTTTTCCGCAGGAAAACGGATCTGACCCCATGCCATTCCGGCAGATCGCGAAAACCTGTCGAAGGCGGGGTGGGTCCGGTTGCGGGAGTGTCCGCGGCATGGATGCCGCGGCCAAGCCCCCATGGACGGGTTTACGGCGTCTCCCGCAACCGGACCCACCCCGCCTCCCCACAGGAAACCAGCTTCTGCTGTTGCTGTTGCTGTTGCTGTTGCTGCTGCTGTTGAGGTTGCCGGCCAGCGTCCGGCACTACTGCAGGTGCAGGGCGCAGCCCTGCCGAACCCTACCCCTCTGCCATCGCCTGCCACCATTGCGCCAGCAGCTCCGGCCGCCGCAGGCGCTCGCGCCACCAGCGCAGGGCCGCGCCATCTTCGCCGGTGCGCCAGGCCAACCAGAAGGTCTCTTCCGGCTTGTGCTCCTCGACCTCGCGGATCACCAGCTGGCCGCGCGCCACCGCCGCGCGCGCGCAGGGCTCGGGCAGGAAGCCGAATCCCAGCCCCTGGCACTGCAGCTTCAACTTGCTGGCCATGTCCGGCACGGTCAACGTCTCCTGGCCCATCAACAGCCCCACCGTTCGTGGCAGCAGCCGCCGCGCCGAGTCGGACACGGCGATCGCGCAATACGGCGCCAATTGCTCGCGGCCCAGCACACCCGGTACGGACGCCAGCGGATGCCCGGGCGCCACCGCAAACACAAAATCAACGCTGCCCAGCGGCTCGACCACGTAGCCCCCGCCACTGGGACCCTCACCGGGAGCCGCGACCAACAGGTCGGCGCGCCGGTCCAGCAGCGCTTCCCAGGTACCGGACAGTGCTTCGCCAAACAGGCGCAGCCGGGTAGGCGCCGCCACCTCGCGGAACGCGGCGATATCCGGCCCCAGCAGCCAGGTCGGGAACACCGAATCCACCGCCAGGGTCAATTCCGCCTCCCAGCCCGAGGCCACCCGCCGCACCCGCAGCTCGAGCTCCCGGGCCGCACGCAGCAGGTGCCTGCCCTCCTCCAGCAGCGCGCGCCCGGCCTCGGTCGGCTCCGCCCGCGGGCCGATCCGGTCGAACAGCTGCACCCCCAGATCCTCTTCCAGCTTGGCCACGGTGTAGGAAATGGTCGAAGGCACCTTGTGCAGGGCCTTGCCGGCGCCGGCAAAGGAGCCTCGGCGGTCGATCGCGTCCAGGATCTGCAGGGCATCGAGGCTGAGCTTGAGCATTCGAAATTTTCGATGGTGGCTGTCAAAACTATCCGTTTTTCAAACCCAAGGTGCAAGCGGATACTTCTCTTCAACGGAGAAACACAGCGGCTACCCGCCCCCCCCCGCCCCATCGAAACCATCGAACAAGGAGATTCCATCATGCTGCAGATCCGCAAGAGCGCTACCCGTGGCCTGGCCGAGCATGGCTGGCTGTCCTCGCGCCATACCTTCTCGTTCGCCAGCTACTACGACCCCCGCTATGTGAGCTTCGGCCCGCTGCGGGTCATCAACGAAGACAAGGTGATCGGCGGCCAGGGTTTCGGCACCCACAGCCACAGCAACATGGAGATCGTCTCCTACGTGCTGGGCGGCGCGCTGGAACACAAGGACTCGATGGGCACCGGTTCGGTGCTGCGCTACGGCGACGTGCAGCGCATGAGCGCAGGCAGCGGCGTCAGCCACAGCGAGTTCAATCATTCGGCCAGCGATCCGGTGCATTTCCTGCAGATCTGGATCTTCCCGGAGGCCGAGAACATCGCGCCGTCGTATGAGGAGACCCACTTCACGCCGGAGAGCAAGCGCGGCCAGCTGCGCCTGATCGCCTCGCCGGATGGCGCCGATGGTTCGCTGCACATCCATCAGGATGCGCGCATCTTCGCCACCATCCTCGATGGCGAGCAGAAGCTGCACCACGCCCTGGCTGCCGGCCGCGGCGCGTATGTGCAGGTGGCGCGTGGCCAGCTGCAGGTCAACGGCATCACCCTGGAAGCGGGTGACGCACTGCAGGTCAGCGACGAGGCACAGCTGACCCTGGAAAACGGCAACGACGCCGAAGTACTGGTGTTCGACCTGAAGCTGTAACCAGCATGCCCGCGATGCCATCCGGCATCGCGGGCATGTCCTGTTGCAACGCGATCAGAACCTGTACGTAACTGCCAGCCGCACGTTGCGCGGCTCGCCCCAGGTGTAGGTGCTGTACCAGCTGAAGATCGTGTAATAGCGCTTGTCCAGCAGGTTGTTGACGTTGACCGTGGCCGACAGGCGATCGTTGAACTGGTACCGGGCCATGGCATCCAGCAGCCAGTACGGCTGGGTGCGATGAACCACCGACGTGCCACTGGCCGGGTTGGTGATGTCGCCGAACGTGGAGTCCTGCCAGCGCGCACCGCCACCGACGGTCAGGCCCTGCCAGTCGCCGCGCAGGCGGTAGCTGGTGTGCAGGCTGAACTGGTTTTCCGGCTCCAGCGTGGTCACCTTGCTGCCGGCCTGGCGGGCGATCTTGTGCGCAAAGCCACCCTGCACCTGCCAGCCCTCGGCCAACTGCCCGGACATCTCCAGTTCGTAGCCCTTGGTGCGTACGCCCATCAGTGCGCGATAGGCGTCTTCTCCGTTGGGCGTTTTGCCGCCTGTAGGCTGGGCGAAATTGTCCTGGTCGAGCTGGAACAGTGCCGCGCTGGCATTGAAGCGGCCGTCGAGGAACTCCGCCTTCAGGCCCATTTCATAGCTGCGGCCTTCCAGCGGATCCAGTGCCTTGCCCTGTTCGTCGCGTTCGCTGTGCGGCTTGAAGATGGTGCTGTAGCTGGCGTACACCGAATAGTGCTGGCCAAGGTCGTAGACCACGCCGGCATAAGGCACGAACACGCCCGTCTCGCGCGTCTGCGGCGAACGGTAGCTGGCCAGGCGGCTGCCGACGATCACCTTCAACGGGTCGGCTACGTCGAAGCGACCGACCACGTACAGGCCGTTCTCGCGGGTCACCTCATTGTTGCCATAACCGCGCTGCCATTCCGGCTCCGGGATGTCGCCCTTCCAGCTGTTGTAGTCGGCAACGGCGGTCGGGTACCCGGGCTGCGGCGAATAGCCGGTGTTGGTCCAGCGCTTGCGCGAGGCACTGCCGCCGACCACCAGTTCATGCTGGCGACCGAACAGGCCGAAATTGCCGCTCAGATAGAAGTCGGCCGCGTTGCTGACCGTCTTGCCGACGTACTTGCCCAGCCACAACGAGACGCCTTCGCCGGTGACCGGATCGGGATTGCCACCGGCCGCACCGGCCAGTGCCGCATCGTAGCCGTTGACCTGGTGGTTGAGCTGCAGCTTGGCTACCCAGTCGTTGTCGAACGTATGTTCCAGCGTGGCAAAGCCGGTGCGCACGTATTGGCGCCAACCGCTCCAGCGGGTGCCGTTGTTGAACGAGCGCGGCATGTCGTTGAAATTGCCCTGGCTGTCCAGCAGCGGAATACCGCCCCAGGTCGAGCCCTTGGGATCGCTCTCCAGCACGTCGCCACCGACTGTCAGCAGCGTGCGTTCGCCCAGATCGGCTTCCAGCACGGCATAGCCGACCTTGCTGGTGCGCTGGTAGAAATCCAGATTGGAATGCTTGTCCTGCCAGGCACCTACCGCACGCCCACGCACGCGGCCATCGGCAGTCAGCGGGCCGCCGACATCGACTTCTGCACGGTAATCGTCCCAGCGGCCGACGCCCAGCGTCGCACTGCCAGCAAATTCCTTGCCCGGCTTCTTGCGCACCAGGTTGATGGTCGCGCCGGGGTCGCCCATGCCGGTCAGCAGGCCGGTGGCGCCCTTGAGCACTTCGATGCGGTCGTAGATCGCGGTATCGCTGAGCGTATTGCCGGCCGAGTACGCCGAGTCGCGTGACATCGGAATGCCGTCGTACTGGAAGTTCTGCACGGCAAAACCACGTGCGTAGTACTCGGTGCGCTCACTGTCGTAGGTGACGATGCTGATGCCCGGGGTCACCCGCATCACGTCATCGATGCCATCCAGACCGAAGTCGTCCATCTGCGCACGGGTGATCACGCTGATGGTCTGCGGGGTCTGCCGCGGGGTCAGTACCAGGCGGGTGGCGGTGGCGATGGTACCCGGCGTGTACGCGCCGCTGCCCTCGGTGATGGTGCCCAGCTGGTTGGCGGTGACCTGCACGGTCTGCAGCGTCTGCGAGGGCGTCTTGCCCTCTTCTTCAGCCGGCGCCGATTGCGCCGAGGCGGCGCCGGCAGTGGCCACTGTGGTCAGCAGAAGACCATTGGCAAGGGCCTTCGCCAATGGGCGGCGACGCAGGGACAGCACGGAAAAACGAACAGGCACAGACGACACGACGGGACCTCCACGAAGGGGTGGGATCCTCTGGCGGCGGCTCGAGGGGAAGGGGGAAATGCGGCCAAGGGCGGCCGGCGCAGGAGTTTACTCTCCTGCGCCCCCGCTGTCGTGGGGTGGCGCCAGTGCCTGACCAGGGACTTCTGCCTGGCGCTAGTCAGCCGTCGACGGCAGCCACGGCCTCCAGGATCAGTGCTGCCACTTCGGAGGGATGCGAGGCCAGCGAGGCATGGCTTGCCTCCAGCTGCAGCAGGCGCTTGGGCTGCATGCGTTCGGCCATGGCCTTCTGGTTCTGTGGCGCGATCATCCGGTCCTGACTGGAAAGCTGGTACCAGCTCGGCTTGTGCTTCCACGCCGGATCGCTGATCGCATCGCCGAAGGTGCTGACCAGCGGCGCCTTCTGGGTCACCGCCATCACCCAGCCTTCGTCGGCACTGAGGTCCTGGCAGAAGCTCTCATGGAACTTGTCGGCACGCAGCCACAGATAGCCATCGCTGTCCGGGGCGAGGTTCGGTGCTGCTTCGGGCAGGTGCTGCTGGGTGATGCCACCGGGGCTCTCACCACTGTCCGGCGCGAATGCGGCGATGTAGACCAGCGCCTGCACATTCGGCTGGTTGCCGGCTTCGGTGATCACCGCGCCTCCGTAGGAGTGCCCGACCAGTACGACCGGGCCATCGATCTGGCGGATCATCCTGCGCGTCCGCTCGGCGTCGTTGACCAGCGAGGTCAGCGGCAGTTCGACCGCCTTCACCTGGTCGTGGCCCTTGCGGTGCAGCTCCAGGATGACCTTGCCCCAGTGTGCGGCCCCGCCCCAGAACCCATGGACGAGGAGGATGGTCGGTGTGGTGCTCATGCGCTGATCTCCGGCGGCGGCCGGGCGGAATGCCGACCGTCGGGCTACTCTCCACTGATGGCGTTAATCAACGGTGACGCATCCGGACCACTGCATTCGTATGCGTCGCCCGATGTCATCCATGGCACTTGCCGATGGCTTCTGAAAACGTTTTCATGAAGGGGATCTTCTGGAGCCTTCCTCGCGCATGACGCCCTCTTCTCCCCGCGCCCAGCAGCACGCGACCCGCGCTGCGTTCTTCATTCCTGGCTTTGCCACCGCTGCCTGGGCACCGATGGTGCCCTTCGCCAAGGCCAAGGCCGGGTTGTCCGACGCCAGCCTGGGCGGGCTGCTGCTGTGCCTTGGCCTCGGCTCGCTGCTGGCGATGCCACTGGCCGGTGCGTTGACCGCGCGCCTGGGCTCGCGCCGGTTGATGATCGCGACCACGGCCTTGATCCTGCTCGCCCTGCCACTGCTGACGCTCGCCCCCACGCCGCTGGCACTGGGAGCAACGCTGTTCGTGTTCGGCGCGGGTGTGGGGGCGATGGACTGCACGATGAACATGCAGGCGGTGGCCGTCGAGCGCGATGCAGGGCGGCCGATGATGTCCGGCTTCCACGCGTTCTACAGCATCGGCGGCTTCATCGGCGCCGGCTGCATGACCGGCCTGCTGGTTCTCGGCACGCCCCTGTGGCTGGCGTCATTGGTTGCCGTGGCGGCGATGCTGCTGGTGGCCCTGTTGTCGGCACCGCACTGGCGCCCGCAGCGCATTCTGCATGACGGCCCGATGCTGGCCCTGCCGCACGGCGTGGTGCTGTTCATCAGCGTGCTCGCCTTCGTGGTGTTCCTGGCCGAGGGTTCGATGCTGGACTGGAGCGCGGTGTTCCTGGCCGAAATACGCCACGTGCCGCGCGACCAGGCCGGCGCCGGTTTTGCCGTGTTCACGCTGGCGATGACGGCGATGCGCCTGTTCGGCGATGGCATCGTCGAGCGCCTTGGCCGCACCCGTACCATCGTCATTGGCGGCATCACCGCTGCGGCCGGTTTCGCGCTGGCCACGCTGGTGCCCTCCTTCGCCATGGCGCTGGTCGGCTACGTGCTGGTGGGCCTGGGCTGCGCCAACATCGTGCCCGCCCTGTTCTCGATGGCCGGCCAGCAGCGCGCGATGCCGGAGAGCATTGCGATCACCGCAGTCACCACGCTGGGCTATGCCGGCATTCTTGCAGGCCCCGCAGCGATCGGCGCGCTCGCCCATGCCACCAGCCTGGGCTTTGCCTTCCTGTGCGTGGCAGCGATGCTGCTGGGTGTAGCGGCATCTGCACGTTCGCTGGCCCGCCGCCTGCCCTGAAGCTCAGCCGCGTGCTGGGGTTTTTGCGGGTGTGTCGACGCCGTGCACCAGCCATTCGGCCTGGGCCGGCAACTGCGGTGCCGGACACGCGGCTTTCGGATGGTGCTCGTCGCGCGCCATCCAGTCATCGACCACTCCGGCCAGCAGGTCCAGCCGCAGCGGCAGGGTGATGTGATCTTCGCCGCGCATCTCGATGTAGTGCGCACGTGGATTGGCCTGCGCCAACGCGCGGCCCTGGCTGACCGGAATGTGCTGGTCGCCCTGCCCGTGCAGCAGCAGCACGCAGGCGCGGGTATCGGCCAGCGCGCGGGCAACATCCACCTTGTCCAGATCCACGTCGATGCGGCGGCTGGCGGCGGCCACCACCTGGTTGATGTCCTGGCTGCCGTAGCGCCAGCGTGCATACGAAGCGATGGCCTGTGCCTTCAACCCTTCCGGCTGCAGAGCCATCAGATGCGGAATCATGGTGCGGATCGCAACCCCGGCATTGGCGAACGATTCCATCGCCACCACGCCGGCGACCTGATCGCCCAGCTTGTCGGCGGTGAACAATGCGGTGGCAGCGCCGTAGGAAACACCGAACAGGTACAGCGGGCCGGTCACTTCGCCGCGCGCGCGCAGTTCGGCGATGACATCCACAACATCGTCCGACTCGTAGGTGCCGTAGCCGGAGGGACCGGCGCCGGACTGGCCATGGTTGCGCAGGTCCAGGGTGATCACGCGGTAGCCCGACTCGGCCAGCTGCAGCGACCATGGCAGCATCGAATCACCGTTCATCATCCAGCCGTGCAGCAGCACCACGGTGCCGCGCGGCGCCTGCGCGCGGAACGGCTGCGGTACGGACAGGCTCAACCCGGTATCCAGCGGCAGGCCGTTCTGGTGCTGCTGCGGCAGGTAGTGGTAGCGCGCACCGTAGTCGCCCGGATCGAAAGCACGCCAGAAGATCGGCACGCCATCACGGCCCGGGGCGAAGCCATGCCGGTTCGGCAGCGCGGCCACAGCTGCGGCGATACGCGGTTGATCAAGCAGGGTCGAGACGCCACCGGGCGCGATCAGGCGGTCGCTGAGCGAGGTGGACGAGGCCGTCATCGAGGAAGAGCATGCAGCCAGCCACAGGCCGGCGCACGCCAGCAAAAGCAGCAGCAGGCGCTTCATGGGCAGTCAGGGGAAAAGTGCGACAGCGTGGCAGGTTAGCGGCCACGCCCGGCGCCATCTATCGCAGCTGGATGACGGGTTGATGACAGCGCAGGATCGATTCAGCTTGTCACAATGTCGCGACCGGCCAAAGCATTGATCCGGATCAATGAACGCCATCGCACGAATGGCCACAGTGCCGGCATGCGCACCCCGTTCAAGCTCGCCATTGCCCTGGCCGCCACCTTGGCCGCCGCTTACGGCATCGCCCGCAGTACACCGTACTGGTTCGCCCCACCGCAACACGCCGAGGTCGACATCCACGACCCGGCCCTGATCGAACAGGGCCGGTACCTGTCGCGTGCTGCCGACTGCGCCGCCTGCCATACCGCACCGGGCGGCAGGCCGTTCGCCGGCGGCCTTGGCATGCAGACCCCGATGGGCACGCTGTACTCGACCAACATCACACCGGACACGGAGACCGGCATCGGCGCATACGACTACGCCGATTTCGAGCGCGCGGTGCGGCGTGGCATCCGCCATGACGGCCAGCCGCTGTATCCGGCCATGCCCTACGCCTCGTACGTGATCGCCAGCGATGCCGAGATCAAGGCGCTGTACGCCTACTTCATGGGTGCGGTGCAGCCGGTCCGGCAGGACAACGCCGACAGCACGATTCCGTGGCCGGCAAACATGCGCTGGCCGCTTGCCTGGTGGCAGCTGTTGTTCGCACGCCCGCGCAGCTTCAGCCCTGATCCCACCCTGGATGCCGGCCAGCAGCGCGGCGCCGAACTGGTTGAAGGCCTGGCCCATTGCGGCGCGTGCCATACCCCGCGCGGGCTGGCCTTCCAGGAAAAGGCGATGGCCGACGATGGCAGCCGCCAGTTCCTGTCCGGCTCGGTGCTGGAAGGCTGGTACGCGAAGAACCTGCGCAATGAACAGACCGGCCTGGCCAGCTGGAGCGAAGCCGAAATCGTCGAGTTCCTGCGTACCGGCCGCACCGATCGCTCCGCAGCTTTTGGCGGCATGGCCGATGTGGTCGAGCACAGCACGCAGTACCTGTCCGACGCCGATCTGCTGGCGATGGCGCGGTACCTGAAGCAGCTGCCGGCCCGCGAAGGGCGCAGCGCGCAGTGGACGCCGGGCACCGACACCACGACCGCCGCACTGCGCGGCGGCGACTACCGGGTGGCCGGTTCGCTGGCCTACGCCGAACACTGCCAGGCCTGCCATCGCGCAGATGGCCGCGGCATGCCGCGTGTCTACCCTGCCCTGGCGGGCAACTCCATCGTCTTCGCCGATGATCCCAGCTCGCTGGTGCAGGTAACCCTGACCGGCGGGCGCACGCCACATACCGCGCATGACCGCATGGCATTCACCATGCCGGGCTTCGAGCAGCTGCCCAATGCGCAGCTCGCCGACATCCTCACCTTCATCCGCAACAGCTGGGGCAACCAGGCCAGCGCGGTCACTGAACTGGACGTAGCGCGCATGCGCCGGGTGGTGCGTGACAAGCCGGCGCATGTGGTCCCGCAGGAGACGGCGCAATGAGGCGTTCGAAGAAGCGTTCGACAGTGTTGATCGCCAGCGCGGTCGTTGCGGTGCTGCTGGCCGGTGCTGGCACGCTGCTGTACCAGCACCTGTACCCGGACCTGGACGCGGAAGTCGCGAGGACCCTGGACATCCTCGACAGCCACGGCCAGGTGGTGGGCCAGTACCACGTGCCCAGTGCCGAGGAGATCGCCAGCCTCGGCAACGCCGACGCGGTGATGTTCGGCCGTCGCCTGCTCAACGAGACCGCACGCCTGCTGCCGGACAACGTCGGCAACGATCTGAACTGCAATTCGTGCCACATGGCCGAGGGCAAGCGACCGTTCGGCAACCACTACTTGAACACCGGAGGCGGCAGCTACCCGCGCTACATGCCGCGACCGGGCAGGGAAATCGGCCTGGCCGAGCGCATCAACGGTTGCCTGCAGCGTTCGATGAACGGCAAACCGCTGGCCAAGGACGCGCCGGAGATGCGTGCGATGCTGGAATACATGGCGTGGCTGAGCCGCCCGGTACCAGAGGGTGCGCGCGTGGCCGCGCCCAGCGAAGGGCCGATCGACAGCACGCTGACACCGGACCCGATACGTGGACAGGCGCTGTATGCCGCGCAGTGCGCCGCCTGCCACGGCGACAACGGCGAAGGCCGGCGCGACGCCAGCGGCGATATCGCGTTCCCGCCGTTGTGGGGCGAGCGCAGCTTCAACATCGGTGCCGGCATGGCGCGGCTGTACAAGGCCGCAGGCTTCGTCAAGCACAACATGCCGCCGGCAACGACCCGTGAACCGCCACTGGGCCAGCAGGTGATGCCCGACCAGGACGCGGTGGATATCGCCAGCTACTTCATCAACCAGCCGCGCCCGGACTTCGCCGGCAAGGCCAAGGACTGGCCGCGCGATCCGAAACCCAAGGACGCGCGCTACTGAGCAATGCCCCGGCCTTGCCGGCGGTCACACAACACACTCCCTGCATCTGCGCGTCACCGCCATGTCATCGGCGCTGCCGACACTCCCGGACTTTCCTCCCTTGAAGGTCCGGTTTCGATGCGAACGATTGCGCGCTTTCCCCGTATCTCGCTGCTTGCCCTGCTGATTGCTCCCGCACTGGATGCCCTGGCTGAAGCACCGCAGGGCGATGTGGCCGATACGCGAAGCGCCGACGCGCGGACCCTGGACCAGGTACAGGTGATCGGCCAGGCCACCAGCTATGCCAAGACCTCGGTGCGCCAGGAAACGTTGAACCGGCAGACCGTGTTGAGCAGCGTCAATGGCGCGCTCAACGAAGTGCCCGGCGTGGTCGTCAGCGAAGCCGATGCCACCGGTTCGTCGGTGTGGGGCACGCAGATCAGCATGCGCGGCTTTGTCACCAACCGCGACACCCAGCAGATCGGCACCACCATCGATGGCCTGCCCAATGGTGGTTCCGGTTATGGCGGCGGCTCGCTGGCCAACCGCTACATCGACACGCTCGACCTGGAAACGGTGGAAGTGAGCCAGGGCACGGCTGATATCTCCTCGCGCTCGAACGAAGCACTCGGTGGCACGCTGAACTTCCTCACCAGCGACCCACTGCAGGAGCAGCGACTGCGCATGGTGGTGGGTGCCGGTGACAATGAAGCGCGCAAGTATTACGTGCGCTACGACACCGGCCTGCTTGCAGGACACACCCGCGCGTGGATCAGCGCATCGTCGGCGCGCGTGCATGACTGGATCGACGGCACCGGCCACACCAGCAACGACAACATCGCCGGCAAGTTCATCACCGAGCTGGACCGCTGGACCCTGACCGGCTACCTGTCCTACAACGATGCCGACGAGCCGGAGTACACCAGTGTTTCGCCGAAGGGGTTCGCCACCAACCCCGACCGCGACGGCCTGGTCGGCACCCTGACCGGCATTCCGTACCTGGACCAGAACTACCGCTCCGGTTCGCGCGCACTGCGCGAGAACACGTTCGGCTACCTGCGCGCAGCCTTCGATGGCGGCAACGGTTTCAAGGCCTCGATGGCCGCCTACGGGCACCGCATGCAGGGCCGCGGTGACTGGCTGCCGCCGTACCTGGCCGACGTCAACGACGACGGTGCCGGTCGCCCGCAGTCGGAGTACCTCGGCGGCAGGACGGTCTACGGTGGCAGCAACCGCGGCCAGATCTACTTCGTGAACCCCGACGGCAGTTCCGCCCAGCGCCTGGCCAGCTGCACGCCGCGACTCGGCTTCAGCGCCGAGTACGACCCCAACTGCTACGCCGGCAACGTGCAGGGCGCGCAGTCCTACCGCCATTCCCACTACGACAACGATCGCGTGGGCGTGACCGCCGACGTCGAATGGCGGCAGACCTTCGGCGCCATCGACAACACCATACGCGGCGGGCTGTGGGTGGAGAAGCTGGACCGTTCCGTGCGCCGCGATTGGCACCGCCTGCTCAACGTCGGCCAGGACATCGCCTTCGACCACCAGCCCTACTGGGTGCAGTTCGAGGACAAGTACAAGGTCGATGAGCAGATGTACTACGTCGAGGACGTGGCCCGCTTCGGCCCGTTCAGCGCGCGCCTGGGCGTAAAGCAGTTCTTCGTCGACCAGTCCCGCCGCCGCGTGATCGGCGCCGCCGAGAATGTGAAGTCCGACTCGAAGTCCGATCCGCTGCTGTCCACCGGCTTCACCTGGACCCCGGGTGTGGAGGGCATGGAACTGTTCGCCGGCTACTCGCAGAACTTCGCCGCGATCCCGTCCGGGGTGCTGGGTGAAACCGATCCCCAGCGCTTCCGCAACGTCGAACCGGAGACCGCCGACAACATCGAACTGGGCATGCGCATCAGCCGCTGGCCGCTGACCGCCTCGGTCACCCTGTACAACATCAAGTTCGACAACCGCATCGTCTACCTGCCGGCCGGCCTGGTCAGCGGCATCGACTACCTCGGCGAGACCGATGGCGTCTACGAGAACTTCGGCGGCGTGGAGAGCAACGGCCTGGAAGCGGCCTTCGGCTACGGCTGGGACAATGGCTGGCGCATCAATGCGGCCTACACCTACAACCGGTCCAAGTACCTGGGCAGCGGCAACGACGCGCGCGACACGCAGCTGGGCATCGTCGATGGCGCCAAGGTGATCGGCCAGCCGGAGCAGATCCTGGTGGTATCGGCCGACTGGCAGGGTGAGAACTGGAACTTCGGCCTGTCCGGCCGCTACCTGGGCGAACGCTACCTGGATGCGGCCAACGTCAACAAGCTGCCCTCGGCCACCGTGTTCAACGCCAACATCGGCTTCGACCTGCAGGGCCTGTCGCCGCGCCTGAAGGGCATGGGCGCCAACCTGGTGGTGAGCAACCTGACCGACAAGCGTTATCTTGCAGGGGTGGACGGCCGCGACAACGCCTTCATCGGCGCCCCGCGCACCGTCGGCATCTCCTTCCGCGCGGACCTGTGAGTGTGACCCTGTGACTGATACCGGCCGACGCCGACTGTTGCAGGCCGGCGTCGCCGCCGGCCTTTCGCCGCTGCTGCCCAGCATCGCCCGGGCAGCAGCGATCGCCCCTGCTTCGCGCACGCGCAGCCTGCAGGACCTGCAGCACATCGTGGTGTTCATGCAGGAGAACCGCTCGTTCGACCACTACTTCGGCACGTTGCCGGGCGTGCGTGGCTTCGGTGACCGTTTCGTTGCCCCGGCATCGCCGCTGCCCGGTGGCGACCGCCCGCGCAGCCTGTGGCTGCAGCCCGACGCCAGCGGACAACGCGCCATCGCCCCCTTTCCGTTGGATACCGCTGCGCACTTCGGCTACATGCGGGTGGAAGGCACGCCCCACACCTGGCCTGATGCACAGCAGGCGTGGGACCACGGGCGCATGGCGCACTGGCCCAAGGCCAAGCAGAACCATTCGATGGGCTACTTCCAGCGCAGCGACATGCCGTTCCAGTTCGCTCTGGCCGATGCGTTCACGCTGTGCGATGCCTACCACTGCGCGATGCAGGCCGGCACCAACCCGAACCGCGTGTTCCTGTGGACCGGCCACAACGACGCCCAGGGCCAGGCAGGCGGCCCGGTGATCGCCAATTCGCACGACAATTTCCCCGAGCTGGGCGGCCATCCGGACTCGTACCGCTGGGCCAGCTATGTCGAGCGGCTGCAGCAGGCCGGCGTGTCCTGGCAGATCTACCAGGACATGGCCGACAACTTCACCGACAACCCGCTTGCCGGGTTCGAGACCTTCCGCCAGGCGTACCGCGGCGCCCCGGGGCATGACCCGGAGCTGCGCGCGCGCGGCGTCAGTACCCGTGGCCTGGCGCAGCTGCGCGAGGACGCGATCAGCGGCCGCCTGCCGCAGGTCAGTTTCATCATCGCCGACGCAGCCGGCAGCGAGCACCCCGGGCCGTCCAGTCCCGCGCAGGGCGCCGCCTATACCGCGCGCCTGCTGGATGCATTGACCGCCGATCCAGAGGTGTGGAGCCGTACCGCCCTGCTGCTGATGTTCGATGAGAACGATGGCTTCTTCGACCATGTGCCGCCACCGGCACCGCCCTCCCCGCTTGGTGCCGGCTGGGCCGGTGCGTCGGCGGTCAGTACCGAGGGCGAGTACCACCGCCACCCGGCACCAGGCGACGAGAAATACGATGCCGCCGAGCTGCGTGGGCGCCCCTATGGGCTTGGCCCGCGCGTACCGTTGTATGTGATTTCACCGTGGAGCCGCGGCGGCTGGGTCGACTCGCAGGTGTACGACCACACGTCGGTGCTGCGTCTGATCGAGCGCCGCTTCGGCGTCGCCGCGCCGGACATCTCGCCGTGGCGGCGTGCGGTCTGCGGTGATCTGAGCAACGCCTTCGACTTCGGCCAGCGCGACACCCGCCCCTTCGCCAAGGCGCTGCCCGATGTCACCGCTGTCGCCGCGCGCGCCGCCGCCCTGCCCGGCCGTACCGTGCCCGCGCTGCCCGATGGCCTGCATCCGGCCCGCCAGGAGCCCGGCGTACGTCCTGCACGGGCACTGCCCTATCGGCCGCACGTGCAGGCCACATCGGTGGATGGCGCTGGTCTCACCCTGCAGCTGGCCAGCGATGGCGCCGCGGCCGTGCTGCATGTATACGACCGCCTGCGCCTGGACGCCGTTCCGCGCCGTTACACCGTGGTACCAGGTGCCCCGCTGCAGGATCGCTGGCCGCTGGATGCGCAGGGTCGTTACGATCTCTGGCTGCTGGGACCGAATGGATTCCATCGCCATTATCGCGGCGATGGCACGCTCGCGCCGCTGCACGCGCACGTGGAGCGCGCGGACGGCCAGATGCGCCTGACACTGCGCAATCCATCGCCTTCAGCGCGGAAGGTCCAGGTGCAGGCCGGCGCCTACGTCGGCCACATGCCCACCCGCGAACTGCAGCTGGTGGCCGGCGCGGAAACCGTACTGGCCTGGGATCCCGCACCAACCGCAGGCTGGTACGACCTGATCGTGCGCTCGCAGGGCGTCGAGCAACGCCTCGCCGGACGTGCCGAAGACGGCCGGCCTGGCACCAGCGACCCTGCCATGGGCAGCGAACCGCTGCGCTTCGATCACGGCTGAAAGTGATTCTGTGGAGCCGGGCGCGTGCTCGGCTCCACAGGGTGGGACATCCCGCTCAGGCCTCCTGCAACCCCGGCCGGCCGTGCTCCACGGCATAGCGCTTCCAGCTCTGCAGCGCGCCGTTCGGCTGCATGACCGTATCGAGCGTCTTCATGTCACCGATCCAGGCATCACGGGTGACGTCGCACAGCACATAACCACGCTTGTCCGTCGTCGCCTTCAGGTGCGGACTGTGCCGCAGCTGGTTCTCTGCATAGGCATCCACGCCCTGCCCGTCCGCGCCCGACGTGATCGAAGTGGCCAGGAACTCACTGGAAATCACCCCGGAATCGGCATTGTCCTGCACCAGGTCGCTGGCATAGTGGCGGTGCGCATCGCCACAGGCGGTTACCACGTTGCCGAAGCCCACCTTCTGGATGTGATCGAGCAGGCGGCGGCGGCTGGACAGATAACCGGACCACTGGTCGTCGGAGGCCTGCACCAGGCCCTCCTTCTCGCGCAGGTAGTTGCCCAGCGAAACCTGGTGGGCGATGGTGTGCCAGCGCGGTGCGGCATCGGCCAGGCCGTCGAACAGCCATTGCTCCTGCTTTGCGCCAACAATGCTGCGTTCGGGAGATTCCACCTGCCCGCGCTGCGCGATGTCCACCTGCTTGCTGCGGTACTGGCGGGTATCGAGCAGGTGCAGGTCCAGCAGCGTGCCATAGCGCGCGCGCCGGTACATCTGCATATGGCCGTCGCGCGGGAACGACGAAGCACGCAGCGGCATGTTCTCGTAGTACGCCTGGAATGCCTGTGCGCGGCGCAGCAGGAACACTTCACTGGGCGTGCCGTCCTGGTCCTCGGCGCCGGCCCAGTTGTTGTCCACTTCGTGGTCATCGAACGTGACGAACCACGGCGACGCGGCGTGCGCGGCCTGCAGGTCCGTATCGGTCCTGTACTGCGCGTAGCGCCGGCGATAGTCGTCGAGCGTGTAGGTCTGCGGGCCAACATGGTTACGCAGGTTGGTGAACGGCTGGCCGTTCATCCTGCGCACGCCAGGCTGGCTTTCGCCCTCGTAGATGTAATCGCCGTAATGGAACACGAAGTCGAGCGGCTCCTCGGCAATGTGCCGCCATGCACTGTAGTGCCCCTCCTCGTAGTGCTGGCAACCGGCCACCGCGAAGCGCACGCGGTCGACCCGTGCGTTGGCCGCAGGCAGGGTGCGGGTGCGGCCAATCGCACTGGCATGGCCTCCCACGGTGAAGCGGTACCAGTACGGCCGCCCCGGCAGCAGGCCGTCCAGTTCCACGTGCAGCGCATGGCCAAGCTCGGGGTGGGCCAGCGCGGTGCCCTGCCGCACCACGGTGCGCATGCTCTCGTCGGCGGCCAGTTGCCATGCCACCGCCATCGGCCGGGTTGGCATGCCGCCACCGAACACCAGTGGCTCGGTGGCCAGCCGCGTCCACAGCACCACGCCGTCGGCCGACGGATCACCCGATGCCACGCCGAGAGTGAACGGCGTACTGGCAAAGCGCGGCGATGCGAGCAGGTTGCGCGGATTCAGCGTTGCCACATCGTTCTGCGCGGCCAGCGCGCGGGCCGTTCCCGCCCACGCACCCAATGCGGAAAGTCCGGACAGGGCAAGGAAACGCCTGCGATTGATCGTATCCACGACGGTCGCCTTCAGTTGTAGATGATGTGGAAGTAGAAGAAGCGGCCGTAGTCATCGATCTCGGTGCGGAAGCGCCCGTTCGGACCGGTGCTGTAGGTCGGCTGGGTGTTGAACAGGTTCTTGGCCTCGTACTTCAGCGTCACGTGCTTGCTGACCTTGTGGCTGAAGGCCAGGTTGAAGGTCATGTGCGGGTCGTAGTACGAATCCAGCCACTGGGTATCGCCGAAGTCGACCAGCATCCGGCTGCGGTAGGTGCCGGATACGCGCAGCTGCGAGCTCTTCCATGGCATGCGCCAGATCACCGAGCCGTTCACCGACCAGTCCGGCTGGTACAGCAGGCGGTCCAGGCGGCGCTCGCTGCCGTCGCTGATGCGGTAGTTGGTCTGCCCGTCCAGGCGGGTGGCATTGAGGTACATGTCGAAGCGGTGGCGGCCCCACTGCAGGTTGCGGTTGGCTACCGCGAACTCGACACCGCGCAGCGTCGACTCATCGGTGTTCATCGGCTGGGTGATCCGGTAGCGGATGTCGCCGACGTTCTCGAACGTGGTCAGGGTGTAGATGTCGTCCTTGATGACCTTGTCGAACAACGCCACCGAGACCAGGCCGTTGTTGCCGTTGAAGTACAGGTCCCAGGCAAGATCGAGGTTGGTCGAGCGGCGCGGCTGCAGCGAGGCATTGCCCTGCTTGATGGTGCAGAAGCCTCCGCCCAGCTCGTCGTCGCCGCAGCTGGTGCTGGTGGCCTGGGCGATGTTGCTGGGCGTCGGCCGGCCCAGCGTGCGGCTGGCGGAGAACCTCAGGCGCTGGTCTTCGCTCAGCTTGAAGGTGGCGTTCAGCGACGGCAGCAGGTTGTTGTAGCCGCCACTGCTCTTGCGGAATGCAGACGTGTAGGTGGTGCCACCATCCTCACTGAACGGGCTGAACGCATCGAAGGTGGTGTGGTCGTAGCGCAGGCCGCCGATCAGCAGCAGCCGGGCCCAGGCGTAATGCGCCGACACGTAGGCGTTGGCAACGTCTTCCACGTACTTGTAATCGCTGGTGAAGTCGGCATTCGGGTACGCCGCATCGTTGTTGCCCAGCTTCGGGTAAAGCTCGTCATGCCACTTGCGGTTGTCGATCAACGGGAAACCGGGAACGCTGCCAAGCAGGGTCGAACCCGGGTACAGATAGTCGTTCAAGGTCGCGCTGGTCTTGTAGTAATCGAAATCGATGTCCTGCCAGATCTTCAGGTGGCGATACTCGGCACCGGCAGCCAGACCGAAACCGCGTGCATCGGCATCGATGTTGTAGCTGAAGTCGGCGCGCAGGTTGTCGACGCTTTCCTTGGCGTCGCGCGGCGAGATATAGGCCTGCGCCGGATTGAGCTTGAACGCCGAACTGGTCAGCAGGCTGGAATCGGAAACACCCACGGCGTTCGGAAAACCATGGCTGTCGTTGGCATAGTCAACGAACAGGTTGCTCGGGTAGGCGCGCACGCCCCAGTAGACCTGGTTGTTGTGGAAGGTCTCTTCGGTGTGGCCGGCACGCAGGGTCAGCCGCGAGAGGCCACCGATATCCCAGTTGAAACTGGCGATCGCGCCGCGGTTGCTGCGGTCCCAGCGGTCGTGGCGGTTCTTGATGTAGATGCTGTTGATCTGTGTGGTGCCGCCGTCCTCGCTCTGGTTGCGTATCGGGAACTTGGCGTTGCCATACAGATCGGTCTTGTTCATCGTCGAGTTCTCGTAGAACCGGTACGAGTACAGCAGCAGCGAGGCATAGAACGGGTCGTCCGATGGCTTCCATTCCAGCTTGGCCGAGCCACCGAAGTTGGTGATGTAGTTGGTGTAGGTGCCGGTGCTGAAGTTGCCCGGCGCGCGCAGGCCGTTCCAGCCTTTCGCCTCGTCGGGGCCGGTGGTTCCATCGGTGAGGTACTTGCCGGCATCGTTGTAGTAGTAGTTCGATTCCACCCAGCGCTTGACGCTGTTGCGCGAGCGCTGTTCGTAGCGCGCGACCGCGACGATGCCGAACTGATCATCGCCGCCGAACTGATTGGAGAACACCGCTTTGGCGCTCTTGCCGAAGTGGCCCAAGGTCTTGTGGTCGCCCCCCGCGCTGCGCCCCACATTGGTCTCGGCCGTGGAATAGATGCCGGCCACGTCGGCGAACACGTACTTGCCGGAGCGGTCAAAGGCGCTGCGGCTGATGATGTCGATCACACCACCGATGGCATCCGGTGCCTGCTCGGCGCTGAAGCTCTTGTAAATGTCGGTGCGGGTGCCGATGTCGCTGGGAATCAGCTGCAGGTTGTTCATGCGCTCGCCGGAGCCACTGCCGCCCACGCTTGCGATCGCGATGCCGTCGATGGTCGTGTAGTTGAGATTGGCCTGCACGCCGCGCACGGTCACGTAACGCGGTTCGCCCGCATCCTCCACCGCACTCAGGCCGGGCGCGGCCATCAGGCTCTCGGCCAGCGTTTCATCGCCATAGCTGTCCATCTCGTCGTAGATCACCGAATCCTTGATCACCGGCGAGGTCTTCTTCTGGTCGATGACCTCATGGGCGGCGATCACCTTGACCGTGCCCAGGGTCGGGGCCACCACCGCTTCCGGTGGGCGCGATGCCGGTGCGGCCTGCCGGCTTTCCCGCGAGACCGGTGCCGCGTCGATGGCGATCACGTTGCCGTCCACCACCGTGTAGCGCAGGCCGGTGCCGGCCAGAAGCGTGTCCAGCGCCTGCTTGACGGTGGCTCCTCGCGGTACCGCGCCCGCCATGGGTGCAGCGCCCGCGCCGGCGTACAGGAACTGCACGCCCGAACTGCGTGACAGCTGCTCCAGCGCCTGGCTCAGCGGCTGCGCGGCGATCGCTGCGGTGACCCGGGTCTCAAGCCCATTGGCCGACGCCGCCTGTGCATGCGCACCCAGACAGGGAGACAAGGCCAGTACCACCGACAGATAGAGCTTCTTGCGCATCACGGTTCCTTGGAGGAGAGAGGACTGCTGGTACCGCGTCGGCATGCGACGGCGGCTTCTCCCAAGTAAGAGCCGGCATCGGCGGAAGTGGAGAACGCCGATTCGATGAATTTTTTCTGACAGCCCTTCGCCGAACCGCGATCAACGGCTGGACACCCACACCGTGTCCGCTTCGCGGCGGATGACGAAGCGCGCGTCCCGCTGCAGGAATGCCTGCAGCGCTGCGACCCGGTGCGCCTCCAGGCTGCCTGACAGGCGCGCCGCGCGCGCCGCGTCATCGGTCAGCCGCACCTGTACCTGGTTGTGGCGGTTGAAGGCAGCCGCCACCTCGTCCAGCCGCTCATCGCGGAACGACACCCGGCGCTGCTGCCAGTCCAGCAGCATGGACATCGGTATTTCCAATGGCTGCACCGCATGGCTGCGGTGATCGACCTGGACCACCTTCCCGGCAGGCAGCTGCGCCAGCCGTCGTTGCCCGCTGCCGGCGGTCCAGACCTCCACTTCGCCGGACACCACACCGATGCGCGTGCTCTGCAAACGACGCGAGACATCGAACACGGTGCCGATGTCGCGGATCTGCAGATCGCCAACCTGCACCTCGAACGGCCGGCGATCCGCTGCGATATCGAACGTGGCCTCGCCGCTCAGCAGTTCAACCCGACGGCTGAACCAGCCGATGTTCACCCGCAGACGGCTGTCTGCGTTCAGGCGCACCTGGGTCCGGTCAGCCAGCACCACCTCACGCAGTTGCCCGTGGCCGGCGATCAGCATCTGTTCGCGAGGCATCAGCCACGGCACCAGTCCGGCCACCAGCAACAGGCAGCAGGCCACCGCAGCCACCCGCCTCCAGAGTGGCCGGCGTGATCGCGATGGGACCACGGCGTTCGGCACGGGCACCGGTACGGCAAACAACGGCACGACTTTCGCCGTTGCCGGCAGCTCCGGCAACGCGGCCCTGTCCCCCTGCTCCTGTCCGTACGCCACCATCACCGCGCCTACCTGCCGGTGCACGTGCAGGACATGCAGGTACGCGCGTATGTGTTCGGGAGAGCGCTTCATCCATGCCATGAACTCGTTGCGCTGAGCGGCGCTCAGGTCACCCTCGCGATTGCACAGGAACCAGTGCGCGGCCTGCTCGGCCACCTCGTCATCCATCGCTGCAGGCTCCTGCCGGTTCATCCATCCTTCCCGGCGCCGAGCGCCTTCCTGCAGGCATCCAGTCCCTTGCCGATGTGCTTGCGCACCATGTGCACCGACACATCCAGCTGTGCCCCCACCTGCCGGCAATCCAGCCCATCGCGATAGTGCAGCTCCATCACCCGCCGCGTTGTCGGCGGCAGTTGCGCGATGGCGCCGCGGATTCCGCTCCAGCGCTGTGCCCGCTCGAAATCAGCTTCGATGTCCTCCTCGCTGCGCAGTACCTCGGCCAGCAGGTCGACGTCCTCGATCTGTGGCAGGCCGGAGCGCGAGCGTGCCTGTTCACGCGCCAGGTTGGCCGCCACCGCGAACAGATAGGCTTCGGGGTTCTCGATCGCCTGGGCATCTTCGCCGGTACTGCGCAGCAGCCGCAGGTAGACCTCCTGGGCCAGGTCCTCGGCATCGGCAGCCTGTGAACCACGCCGAAGGAAGAAGCCACGCAGCAGGCGGCGCCGCAAGGCGTAGCTCTTCTCCCAGATCCTGACGCTGTTCACAACCGACCAACCACCCCGAGGCTGGAAAACCCAGCAGGGTGCACACCAACGATGACATCCGCATTGCAGCGCTGCATGGCCAAGCGAAGGTTCGCGCAGACCCAATCGTCGCCCGTCTACCCGCCAGCCGATACGGCGCCTACGCTTGTCTCCTCGGCAGCCACCACGGCCGCCCCCGCGCCACGGACCTGCCGGCGCGACTCCGCTCCAGAGCTGTCGCCCTGCCGGCGGTGCCGTGCAGGTGCAGAACCGGCGCTCTCTGGAGACGCAGCATGAACCAGGCACATTTCCCTCTCGACGCCGATCCGCAGGAAACCCGCGAATGGCGCGAGTCCCTGCAGGCGGTGATCGAGGCCGGCGGCCGCCCCCGCGCGCACTATCTGCTGGACCAGCTCGATGCACTCGATGTGCAGCAGCATGGCGACCTGCACACCCGCGCGTGGACCGCCTACACCAACACGATTCCCCCCCAACGCCAGCCCGCCTACCCGGGTGACCTGGCCATCGAGCGGCGGTTGAACGCGATGATCCGCTGGAACGCCATGGTGATGGTGCTGCGTGCCGGCAGGCATTCCAATGTCGGCGGCCACATCGCCACCTACCAGTCCGCAGCAGTCATGTATGACGTGGGCTTCGATCACTTCTTCCGTGGACGGACCGAAACCTTCGACGGCGACATGATCTACATCCAGGGTCATTCGGCCCCGGGCATCTACGGCCGGGCGTACGTGGAAGGCCGCATCAGTGCCGAGCAGATGGACAACTTCCGCCGCGAAGCCGGACGCGAGGGCCTGTCCTCGTATCCGCACCCGCGGCTGATGCCCGGGTTCTGGCAGTTTCCCACTGTGTCGATGGGCCTGGGCCCGCTGACGGCGGCCTATCAAGCCCGCTACATGCGCTACCTGGAATACCGGGGGCTGAAGCAGCACCAGGGCCGCAAGGTCTGGGCCTTCCTTGGTGACGGCGAAATGGACCAGCCCGAGTCGCTGGCGGCCATTTCGCTGGCCGGGCGCGAGCGCCTGGACAATCTGGTGTTCGTGGTCAACTGCAACCTGCAACGTCTGGACGGACCGGTGCGTGGCAACGCCAAGGTGATCCAGGAACTGGAAGGCACCTTCCGCGCCGCCGGCTGGAACGTGATCAAGGTGATCTGGGGCAGCGGCTGGGACGAGCTGCTGGCACGCGATCACAGCGGGCTGCTGCGCCAGCGCATGATGGAGTGCGTGGATGGCGACTACCAGACCTTCAAGTCGCAGAGCGGCGCCTACGTGCGCGAACACTTCTTCGGGCGCTACCCGGAACTGCTGGCGCTGGTGGCGGACATGAGCGACGACGAGATCTGGGCACTGGCACGCGGCGGCCACGATCCGCAGAAGGTATTCGCCGCCTACCAGCAGGCGGTGAACACCAGCGGTCGCCCGAGCGTGGTGCTGGCCAAGACGGTGAAGGGCTTCGGCATGGGCGAGGCCGGCGAAGGCCAGAACATCAACCACCAGCTGAAGAAGATGAGCGCCGACGCGGTGCGTGCGTTCCGTGACCGCTTCGACCTGCCGGTCAGCGACGGGCAGCTGGAAGAGATGCCCTACCTGCGCCCGCAACCGGGCAGCGCCGAGGCGCTCTACTTCGCACAGCGTCGCCAGGCGCAGGGCGGCCAGCTGCCGGCACGGCTGACCCAGGTCGATCCGTTGCCGCTGCCGCCGCTGTCCACGTTCAACGTGCAGTTGCAGGGCAGCGGTGATCGTGGCCAATCCACCACCATGGGCTTCGTACGCATCCTCACCACCCTGCTCAAGGATCCCCAACTGGGCAGGCTGGTGATCCCGATCGTGCCCGATGAATCGCGTACCTTCGGCATGGAAGGGCTGTTCCGCCAGATCGGCATCCATTCCTTCCTGGGCCAGCTGTACACCCCGCAGGACGCCGGCCAGCTGAGCTATTACAAGGAGTCCAAGGACGGCCAGATCCTGCAGGAAGGCATCAACGAATCCGGCGCTATCTGTTCGTGGATCGCAGCGGGCACCGCGTACAGCAACCACGGCCTGGCCACGATTCCGTTCTACATCTTCTATTCGATGTTCGGCCTGCAGCGCGTCGGTGACCTGGCCTGGGCAGCGGCCGACGCGCGCACCCGTGGCTTCCTGCTTGGCGCCACCTCCGGCCGCACTACCCTGATGGGCGAAGGCCTGCAGCACGACGATGGCCACAGCCACGTGCTGTCCTCGGTGATTCCAAGCTGCGTGTCCTACGACCCGACCTACAACTTCGAACTGGCAGTGATCATCCACGACGGCCTGCGCCGCATGTATGTGGACCAGGAAGACATCTACTACTACATCACCCTGCTCAACGAGAACTACCCGCACCCTGCACTGCCTGACGGCGCCGAAGCCGGCATCCTGAAGGGGCTCCATCTGCTGCGTCCCGCCGCTGCCGACAGCACGGCACAGCCTCGCGTGCAGCTGATGGGCAGTGGCTCGATCCTGCGCGAGGTGCTGGCCGCCGCCGATCTGCTGCAGCAGGATTTCGCCATCGCAAGCGATGTCTGGAGTGCCACCAGCCTGACCGAACTGCGCCGTGATGGCCTGGCTGCCGAGCGCTGGAACCTGCTGCATCCGGCCGACGAGCCGCGCGTTCCCTACGTGCAGCAGTGCCTGCAGGACCATGCTGGCCCGGTGGTGGTGGCGACCGACTACATGAAGATCGTCGGCGACCAGATCCGCCCCTTCATCAACGACCGGCGCTTCATCGCACTCGGCACCGATGGCTTTGGCCGCTCGGATACTCGCGAATCGCTGCGCACGTTCTTCGAAGTCGATCGTCACTTCATCGTACTGGCGGCACTGAAGGCCTTGGCCGATGACGGGCATGTGGAACGGGGCCTGCTGCAGCAGGCGATCGACCGGTACGGCATCGACACCGGCAAGCGCGATCCCGCCGCAGCATGACAGAACAGCAACGGCACCCGCAGAGCACGCTTCTGTGGGTGCCGCTGCATCACATCACTACGGCAACCGCTTGAACAGGTTGGTCTGCAGGATCGGCGTGCCGTCATGGCCGAAGAAGGCCTTGGTCTCGGTCATCGTTGAACGATCGGCGGCCACCGTGTACACGCGGGTGGACGCCGGCGCGCCATGATCGACCAGCTGCATCACCAGCGTATTCGGCGCCGGCAGTTTCAGCGTTGCCTGGTTGGCGCCGTAGCTGCCGGTCAGCGCCGCAGGCGTGCCATCCAGCGCCAGCGTACCGTCGGATTTCATGGTCTTGCCGTCATGCAGGACGATATCCACGTGCGAGCTCCACCTGCCCGCACCGGCATCCTTGAATTCCAGCACGACCTGTTGCGGCCGCTGCGCCTCAGGAAGAGCGGAAGTGGCGATCTCCAGCGACCAGCGGCCGAGCAGGGGCGAACGCAGAGCGTCGGCCGCCTGCGCCGTCGATGCCTGCAGCGAAAGAAGGGACAGCAGCACAGCAGAAAACAGCTTCATGTGAGTCTCCTGTCGAGTGAAGAACCGTCTGCGCAACGTGCACGATGGCCACACTACCCGGACTCTGCAGCCACCGGGGCAGGCGCGTAACGAACTGCGTCACAGTCCGGCAGTCCGATCCGGGGCCAGGCCCCACGGGGTGAGCATTCATCGAGGTGATTCCACCGCGCTCAGCCGTTCCATCCCAGCCCGCGCGGCTCGTTGCTGAAGCCTGCGGCCCGCAGCGCGTCCACCAGCGCGCCGCGATGCACCGGCACATCATTGATCCGTTCCAGGGTGAAGGACAGGCGCCGCCCCCGGCGCAATGCCACCGCCAGGGCCTGTGCAGCGGCAACCAGAGTATTGGCCGCATCCTCTGCCCCGCCCTCGATCCAGCTGGACAGTTGCCGCCCGCCCTGCGCCAGGTACAGTAGCAACCGGCCGTTGCCGATCACCACCATCGCACCGGAACGCCGCAGCGGACGTGCACCGGCCACCGGCTGCGGCCACGGCAGCAGGCTGCCGAAGGGATTGGCCGGATCCAGCGCTGACAGCGCGACGACCGACAGCTCACGCGGCACACGCTCGGACAGCTCGCGCAGATGGTCGATGGTGCCGCGCTCTGCAAACTGTGCTCCGCCCAGCCCCGCCACGAAGCGGCCACGCAGGACCTGCCCGGCATCTTCCATGCCGCGATAGACAGGCTGCAGTGCAGGGAACCCACCGGTTACCGCTTCGGTCATTGCCGCCGCCCGGGTCACCACCCGGTAGCGATCAAGCAGGCTTTCGCCCAGCGCCAGCGCCCGCACCGTGTCGTTGCTGCGCTCGCGGGGCAGCAACGACCATCGCCCCGCCAGGGTCGGCCCGCTGGCAATGGCCGGGTCCAGCGCCGTGGCCCGCGCGTCCAGCGTCGGCATGAAGCGGAAACCCCGCGTGCGCCGCGAGGCCGACGCAACGCGCGCCCGCTGCTGGCGCACACCGGCCAGGGCCCGCAACGGCGACCACAGGTCGCTGCTCACTTCGCCCCTCCAGGCCAGCTGCCATAGCGCCAGCTGGAAGTCCTCGGCCGCCGCCGCACTGCCGGCCAGGCGTGACTGCACCTGCGTGGCCAGCTGCCGCGCGAAGTAGGCACCGCCATCAGCCAGGACCTGCACGATGGCGTCCTGCATCGGTGTACGCAGCGCCGGATCCGCTTCCGGCAGCAGCGGCAACGTTTCGGCGGCATGGTCCTGCAGGTGCAGCGACACCAGGCCGTCGTCGTCACCCAGCCGCCCGTGCCCGGCCCACAGCGCCATGCCGGTGGCCAGCAGCTCATCAAGCAGGGCCGGTGCGTAGTCGCGCACCCGGGCCGGCAGGACCTGGTGTTCCCAGACCGAAACCGGCAGCGGCAACCCCGCCAGCTGCTCGACCACACGGGCAACGCCGTCGCTGCCCTCAAGCATGGCCGCAACGGCACCATTGCGGGTACGCCCGGCGCCGCCTTCCAGCAACACCCCCTGCCCCTCCAGCAGCAGGCGCACATAGGCTGCCGGTGGCACCGGCCGGGTGGCTTCACGTGCGGCCTGCAGCGACCGCAGGCGCAGACGCTGCAACACATCTTCGCTGACCCATTCGTGCACTACGTCCGGCGACGGATGCACCCGCTCATTTCCCTGCTGTCGCCGCGCTGCGCCGAAATTGCCACGCAGCACCCGCCCCTGCTCCTGCAGCCTTTCCAGCGCGCCGTCGACCACCGCCACACCCAACCCGAACCGCTTGGCCAGCGCGCTGCTGGTGAAGGGCGCATGCGTACGTGCGTGGCGGGCCAGCAGATCGCCGAGGGGATCGGGCATGCCTGCAAGAAACACGTCGGGCAGCCCGCCCGGCAGCGCCGTACCCAACGCATCGCGCACACGTGCGGCGTCCTCCACGGCGACCCACTGCGTGTGGCCGGCAATTGAAGCCGGGATGGCGCGCTGCTGCGCCTGCAGCGCTGCCAGGTGCACTTCCACGCATTCCGGATCGGACAGGCGCAGCGCCAGGTCCGATGCAGGCAACGGTCCCAGCTCGCGCAGCAGGTCGGACACGCCTTCCATGCCATGGGCCCTGCGCGCAGGTTCCAGCCGCTGCAGTTCACGTTCAACCTGATCGACCACCCCCGCATCCAGCAGCTCGCCCAGGTCTACCTGGCCCAGCAGCTCGGCGAGCAGGCCACTGTCCAGTGACAGCACCGAGGCGCGGCGCTCGGCCAGCGGCACGTCCGCCTCGTACATGAACTCGGCGACATAGCCGAACAGCAGATTGGCCGCGAACGGCGAAGGCACCTCGGTCGCGACGTCCAGCAACTGCACCTGGCCGCGTTGAACGCGTTGCATCAGCGCGTCCAGCGCATCCAGGTCGTAGACATCCTGCAGGCACTCGCGGGCGGTCTCGATCAGGATCGGGAACTCCGCATGGGCCTGCGCGATTTCCAGCAACTGGCCGGCGCGCAGGCGCTGCTGCCACAGCGGCGATCGACGCCCCGGCGTGCGACGCGGCAACAGCAGTGCGCGCGAGGCACACTCGCGGAAGCGCGCTGCGAACAGTGCCGAATGGCCGACCGCCGCGGTGATCGTGCGGCGCAACCGTTCCGGTTCGAACACGAACATGTCCGCCCCCGGAACGCGCCCGGTACTGTCGGGAATCCGCGCGATGATGCCATCGTCGCTGGCGACCACGGCCGGGTCGATGCCCCAGCGCTCGCGCAATCGTGCTGCCACCGCCAATGCCCATGGATCATGAACGCGGCGGCCATACGGCGAATGCAACATCACCCGCCAGTCGCCCAGCTCGTCGCGGCAGCGTTCCACCACCAGACGCAGATCGGTGGGCAGCACGCCCGTGGCCTGCCGCTGCTCGGCAACCAGACCGAGCATGTTGCTGATCGCGTTGGCGTCCAGGCCACTGGCCTGCAGGCGTGCGTGCAGCGCCTTCGCCGGGGTGTCACTGCTGTCGATGTGCGCCTCCAACGCGGCGAGAAACGCACCGATGGCCTGTCCCAGTTCGGCAGGGCGGCCGACACCTTCGCCACGCCAGAACGGCAGGCGCGCCGAACGTCCGGGTGCAGGCGTCACCACCACCTGATCGTGGGTGATCTGGTCGATCCGCCATGAGGTCGCGCCCAGCGTGATCACATCATTCACCCGCGACTCGTGGACCATCTCCTCGTCCAGCTCACCGACGCGGCGCGATCCGGCCCGCTCTTCTCCTTCAGGCAGCACCACGCTGTACATGCCACGGTCGGGAATGGTGCCGCCGCTGGTAACCGCCAGTTGCTTCGCACCAGGGCGAGCGCTGAGCTCACCGCTCTGCCGGTTCCATACCAGCCGCGGCCGGAAGCCGGCGAAATCCTCGGACGGATAGCGGCCGGAAAGCATGTCCAGCACCGCGTCGAAGGCACTGCGCGGGAGTGAGCGGTACGGTGCGGCACGGCGTACCCGCGCATACCAGGCATCGGCCTGCCACGGCTCCATCGCCACCGCCGCCACCGTCTGCTGGGCCAGCACATCAAGCGGGTTGCGCGGCGGAGCGATGGCCTCGATGCGTCCGGCCAGCATGCTGTCCACCACCACAGCGGCATCGATCAGGTCGCGCCGCGTACGCGGATACACCAGACCGCGGGACATGCCACCCACCTGGTGGCCGGCGCGACCAACGCGCTGCAGGGCGCTGGCCACCGACGGCGGCGCGGCCACCTGTATCACCAGGTCAACCAGCCCCATGTCGATCCCCAGCTCCAGGCTGGACGTGGCCACCACGCAGCGCAGTGCACCCGATTTCAGCGCCTGCTCGATCTCGCCGCGCTGCTCCTTGGAGACCGATCCGTGATGCGCGCGTGCAATCAGTGCCGGCGCAGCGGAGACCCGGTTGACCGTACTGCCGGTGAAAGAGCCATAGGCCAACCCGCTACCCGAATCGCCACGGATTGCGCCGTCTTCGCCACTGCGTCCGGCGTGCAGCTCGTTCAGGCGTGCGGTCAGCTTTTCGGCTACGCCACGCGAATTGGCAAAGACAATCGTCGAGCGATGGCGCAGCACGTTGTCGAGAATGCTTGCCTCCACGTGCGGCCAGATCGAGCCGATCCGCGCGCCGCCGTCGCGCTCCCCGGGCGTGCCCTGCGTAGCCAGGCTGGACATGTCTTCCACCGGCACCACGATGCGCATCTGAAGCTGCCGCGCCGAGCCGGGTTGGACCACGCTCACCGGGCGGTCGCCGCCCAGGAACGCCGCCACCTCGTCGACCGGCCGCACCGTGGCCGACAGGCCGATGCGCTGCGCCGGTTCGTGCAGCAGCGCATCCAGCCGTTCCAGGCTCAGCGCCAGATGCGAACCGCGTTTGCCACCGGCCACTGCATGGATTTCATCGAGGATGACGGTCTGTACATCGCGCAGGATCTCGCGTGCCTGCGAGGTCAGCATCAGGTACAGCGACTCGGGCGTAGTGATCAGGATGTCCGGCGGCCGCCGCACCAGGCCTGCACGTTCGCTGCTGGAGGTATCGCCGGTACGCAATGCGACGGTCAGCTGCACCGCCGGCTCGCCGCGTCGGGCGCGCTCGTCGGTGATGCCCTGCAGCGGCACCTGCAGGTTGCGCTGCACGTCGCTGCCCAGCGCCTTGATCGGCGACAGGTAAAGCACGCGGGTTCGCCGCACCGGCTTGGCCAACGGCGCTGCGCGCGCTTGCCGATCACGCTCGGCGAACAGCTGGTCGATGGCATGCAGGAATGCGGCAAGTGTCTTGCCCGATCCGGTTGGCGCGATGACCAGGGTATGTTGCCCGGCACCGATCGACGACCAGGCCTGATCCTGCACCGGCGTGGAGGCGTCGAACGCGGCACGGAACCAGGCCTGCGTCGCGGGATGGAAGCGCTGCAGCGGGTCCTGCGGGGAATCAGGCGGCGTCATGATGTGTCGATCATACCCAGCTGCGGCCCGTTGGCCGGACGTTCGCAGGCGCTGGTTGCATCAGGCAGCTGATCCGGGGTCGACGACAAAGGCCCGGAGCGTAGCCATCCTGCCGTCACCGAAACATCAGACGTCGCTGCAGGAAGGTAGCCTTCTTCGCACTGGTCATCGACGTGCTCCGCTCGGCGGTCATGCTGCGAACCTGGCACCACGATCGTAGGCCGCAGGTCACGCGACGCACAAAGAAAACGCCCGCAGATCCAGGATTTGCGGGCGTTCTTTTGCATCTGGCGGAGCGAGAGGGATTCGAACCCTCGATAGAGCTTTTGACCCTATACTCCCTTAGCAGGGGAGCCCCTTCAGCCGCTCGGGCATCGCTCCGGGGTTTTCTCCGCGTCTGGTGCGTTGCACCTCAGCGGGGCGTGAATCATAACGTTAATCACGCGCGAAGGTAAAGCCTTATTCCGCAGAATTTTCACCACCGGTGCTGCCGGCTTCGTCACCACGCTGGATGCGCTGGTAGATCTCTTCGCGATGCACGGCGACGTCCTTCGGCGCAGTGATGCCGATACGCACCTGGTTACCCTTGACGCCAAGCACGGTGACGCTCACCGAGTCACCGATCATCAGGGTTTCGCCGACGCGGCGAGTCAGGATCAACATTTTTTTAAGTCTCCATGGAACCGTGTGGAAGGGTATCCCCCACCGGCTTGACGCTCCGTCAAGAAGCGCGCCCACGACAAAGGGAAAAGATTCGCAATGGTACCGTCAGCCGTCCCGCTCCTACAAGGAGGGGGACGGCAGGGATTCATCACAGGCGGGGGCTGACCCATTCGACGACCGCAGCCAGCGCGGTAGCAAGGGCGGGCCCGTCCTCGCCACCACCCTGGGCGAGGTCCGGGCGTCCGCCGCCCTTGCCCCCGATCTGACCGGCGATATGGGACAACAGTTCCCCGGCCTTGACCTTGCCCATTGCACTGCCGTTCACGCCCGCGACCAGCGCCGCCTTGCCGTCCTGGGCACCGGCCAGCACGATCACCGCGTCGCCCAGCTGCTGCTTCAGGCGGTCCATGGCATCGCGCAGGGCCTTGGCGTCGAAGCCTTCCAGGCGGACAGCCAGAACCTTCACGCCGGCGACCTCGACGGCCTGGCCGGACAGGTCGGCGGTGGCGCCGGCGGCTACCTTGGCCTTCACGGCCTCCAGCTCGCGCTCCAGCTGCTTCTGGCGCAGGCCCAGCGCACGGATCTTTTCGACCACGTCGGCAGCACTGCCACCCAGCAGCTCGGCGGCCTCGGCCAGACGGGCCTCCTCGGCATCCACGTAGTCCAGCGCGCCCTGGCCGGTGACGGCCTCGATACGACGCACACCGGCCGAGACACCGCCTTCGGAGGTGATCTTGAACAGACCGATGTCACCGGTCCGGTTGACGTGGGTGCCACCACACAGCTCGGTGGAGTAGTCGCCCATCTTCAGCACGCGCACGTTCTCGCCGTACTTCTCGCCGAACAGGGCCATCGCGCCGAAGTCCAGCGCTTCCTGCATGCCCATGTTGTGCACTTCGGCGGCGTTGTTGGCGCGCACCTGCTGGTTGACCTTGCGCTCGATGATCGCCAGTTCCTCGGCGCTGATCGGCTGGAAATGCGAGAAGTCGAAGCGCAGGCGGTCCGGCGCCACCAGCGAGCCCTTCTGCTGCACGTGGGTGCCAAGCACTTCGCGCAGGGCAGCATGCAGCAGGTGGGTCGCCGAGTGGTTGAGGATGGTGGCGCCACGGCGCTCGCCATCGACCTGGCCGGACAGCACGTCACCGATCTTCAGGCTGCCCTGGGTGATCTTGCCGACGTGGCCATGGAACTGGCCCGCGAACTTCTGGGTATCGCTCACCTGCAGCTGTACGCCGGCAGCGGACAAGGTGCCGGTGTCGCCGACCTGGCCGCCGGACTCGGCGTAGAACGGGGTCTGGTTGGTCAGCACGATGACCTCGTCTCCGGCCTGGGCAGCTTCCACCGGGCGGCCATCCTTGAGGATCGCGACCACGCCGAGGCCGTCGGCCTGCAGGCGGTCATAGCCCAGGAAGACAGTCGGCTTGAGCGTGGCGACCAGATCGGCCGACAGCGTCACGCCACCGCCGAACTTGCCGGCGGCACGCGCGGTCTCGCGCTGCGTCTCCATCGCGGCGTTGAAGCCGTCAATGTCCACGGTCAGGTCACGCTCGCGGGCGATGTCCTGGGTCAGGTCGAGCGGGAAGCCGTAGGTGTCGTACAGGCGGAACGCGTCCACGCCCGGGATCACGCCATTGCTGACCTTGGCCGCAACGTCGTCGAAGATCTTCATGCCCGAGTCCAGCGTCTCGGCGAAACGCTCTTCTTCTGCCTGCAGGGCACGCACCACGGTATCGGCCTGTGCCGGCAGTTCCGGGTAGGCCTCGCCCATCTGCTCGACCAGGGTCGGCACCAGCTTGCTGAAGAACGGCTGGCGCACGCCCAGCATCCAGCCGTGTCGCAGTGCGCGGCGGATGATCCGGCGCAGTACGTAGCCGCGGCCTTCGTTGGACGGCAGCACGCCATCGACGATCAGGAACGAACAGGCGCGGATGTGGTCGGCGATCACGCGCAGCGACTTGTTTTCCAGATCAGCGGTTCCGGTCAGCTCCGATGCCTTGCGGATCAGCGCCTGGAACAGGTCGATCTCGTAGTTGGTATGCACGTGCTGCAGGATCGCAGCCAGGCGTTCCAGGCCCATGCCGGTGTCCACGCATGGTGCCGGCAGCGGCATCAGCGTGCCGTCCTGCTGGCGATCGAACTGCATGAAGACCAGGTTCCAGATCTCGATGAAACGGTCACCGTCCTCGTCCGGCGAGCCCGGCGGGCCACCGGCGATATGGTCACCGTGATCGTAGAAGATCTCGGTGCACGGACCGCACGGACCGGTATCGGCCATCTGCCAGAAGTTGTCCGAGGCGAACGGCGCGCCCTTGTTGTCGCCGATGCGGACGATCCGGTCTTCCGGAATGCCGATCATGTCGCGCCACAGTGCGTAGGCCTCGTCGTCGGTCTGGTAGACCGTCACCAGCAGGCGCTCGGCGGGCAGCTTCCAGACCTGGGTCAGCAGCTCCCAGGCCCAGGCGATCGCATCCTTCTTGAAGTAATCGCCGAAGGACCAGTTGCCCAGCATTTCGAAGAAGGTGTGATGGCGGGCGGTGTAGCCCACCTGGTCGAGATCGTTGTGCTTGCCACCGGCACGCAGGCAGCGCTGGACGTCGGCCGCGCGCACGTAGCTGCGCTTTTCCGCGCCCAGGAACACGTCCTTGAACTGCACCATGCCGGAGTTGGTGAACAGCAGGGTCGGATCGTTGCCCGGCACCAGCGGCGCCGACGGCACGATGGTGTGGCCTTTGCCCTTGAAGAATTCAAGGAAGTCGCTGCGGATCTGGGATGTCGTGAATTTGGCGGATGCGTTCATGGGGGCTGGCAGTCTGCGGGCCGGGGCCCGTGCCGCCGGCCGCAGTGGCCAGGGTCGAACGGACCGCCGAAACCCCAAAGGGTATCAGGCCCGGCGCCATCAGTCTCAGTCGTCCGGATCGTAGCGGGTCGCGCGGCGGATGCTGTCGCCATCGAAGCCCCGGCGGGCCAGCAGATCGGCGGCCTTGCGGCGCTGCGCGAGGTCCTGCGGACCGGCCTCACCAAAGCGGCGACGGACCAGATCCCGGGCATTCTCCGTCCAGTCGCCCTCGAAGGTATCCATCGCGGCAGTGATCTGCTCGCTGTCCAGCCCGTGGGTTCCCAGCTCGGCACGTACATGGATGGGGCCATAACCCGTATTGGCGCGCATGCGCACCAGATTCTCGGCAAACCGGGTGTCGTCCTGCCAGCCTGCCTCGGTCAGCTTGTCGACCGCCGCCTGCGCAGCCTCGTCCTCGATGCCCCGGGACGTCAGCTTGCGGGTCAGCTCCTTGCGCGAGTGCTCACGACGGACCAGCAGGCCCAAGGCGCGCTGGACAGGCGTCTGTTCGCGTACGCGGCGCTTGCGGCCAGGTGCCGGGGCGTCGGAATCGTTCATTCTCGCCTTCAATCAAATGCGCCGTCCCTGGCGCGTCCCCCGTCGGGGAAACCGAATCTGCAGGACAGGGCGACGTCACTGACGGCGCCGCCCTGCCCCACAGCAAGCCTTTACTCGTCGTCGCCTTCGTCTTCGCCTTCCTCACGGACGGCTTCGGTCGGCTGGAACTTCTCGCGCAGCTCAGCCTCAAGCTTGGCGGCAACCTGCGGGTTGTCGCGCAGATAGCCACGGGCGTTGTCCTTGCCCTGGCCGATGCGCTCTTCCCCGTAGCTGTACCAGGCACCGGCCTTCTCGACCAGCTTGGCTTCGACACCCATATCGATCAGCTCGCCTTCGCGGCTGATGCCTTCGCCGTACAGGATCTCGGTGATGACCTGCTTGAACGGGGGCGCCAGCTTGTTCTTGACGACCTTGATCTTGGTCTGGTTGCCGATGATCTCGTCGCCCTTCTTGATCGCGCCGATACGGCGGATGTCCAGGCGCACCGAGGCATAGAACTTCAGCGCGTTGCCGCCGGTGGTCACTTCCGGGCTCTGGCCCGGCATCATCACGCCGATCTTCATGCGCAGCTGGTTGATGAACACCACCAGGGTGTTCGAGCGCTTGATGTTGCCGGTCAGCTTGCGCAGCGCCTGGCTCATCAGACGCGCCTGCAGACCCGGCAACTGGTCGCCCATCTCACCTTCGATTTCAGCCTTGGGGGTCAACGCGGCGACCGAGTCGACCACCAGGATGTCCACCGAACCGGAGCGCACCAGCATGTCGGCGATTTCAAGCGCCTGCTCACCGGTATCCGGCTGCGACAGCAGCAGATCGTCGACATTGACGCCCAGCTTGCCTGCGTAGATCGGGTCCAGCGCGTGCTCGGCATCGATGAAGGCGGCGGTGCCACCCAGCTTCTGGCACTCGGCGATGGCCTGCAGGGTCAACGTGGTCTTGCCGGAGGATTCCGGACCGTAGATTTCCACCACGCGGCCCTTGGGCAGGCCACCAATGCCCAATGCGATATCCAGCATCAGAGAACCGGTCGGGATCGCCTCGACGGGCTCGACCACGCGGTCGCCCATGCGCATCACCGAGCCCTTGCCGAACTGCTTTTCGATCTGGCCCAGAGCTGCAGCGAGGGCGCGCTTCTTGTTCTCGTCCATCGGATTGGTCCTTGCAGAGGTCACGTCGTTGGAGGTGCTGTCTTTGGAAGTCTTCTTGGCCATGGGTTCACTTTAAGGCTGGCGTATCGCACAGGCTGAGATTCTGCCCGGCGTTCGGAAAAAAATTATCGGACATCCGTACCAACCTCAGCAGAACCAGAGAATCGCCACAAAAGACCGCGGGAATTGCAGGATGAATCGTCAACGGTTCGGTCGCAGCAGCCCGCAGTACAGGCCCTCGATCGAGAAATCCTGGTCCGGAAGCACGTCAATCGGCTTGTAATCGGGATTGCGCGGCAGCAGGCGGATGCGATCCTTGGCGATCTTCAGCAGCTTGACGGTGATCTCGTCATCGATGCGGGCCACCACGATCTGCCCGGAATGGGCATCGCGGGTCCGGTGCACACCGATCAGGTCGCCATCGAAGATGCCTTCGTCGATCATCGAATCGCCCTGCACTTTCAGCAGGTAGTCCGGTGCCGGCGAGAAGAACACCCGGTCCAGCACCACGAAATCATCCGAGCCGATGTCGGCGCCGATCGGCAGACCCGCAGCAACCCGACCCAGGATCGGCAGACGCAGGACGCTGTCGGGCAGGCCCGGCTCGGCGAGCTTCTCCACCGGCGGTGCCTGCACCAGACGGATGCCGCGGGCCTGGCCCGGCACGCGACGGATCGCCCCGGCCTGCTCCAGCGCCTCCAGGTGATACTGCGCTGCGCGTACGCCCTTGAAGCCGAAGGCACGCGCGATTTCAGTCTGCGAAGGGGGTGCGCCTTCGCTCTCGATACGCTCGGCGATCAACTGCAGGATCGCCTGCTGGGTGTCGGTCAGGTCCATGGTTAGTAGTATTACTACTAACACCCAGGACTGCAAGTGCCGAGGGCGATTCCGGCAGGAGCGAAAGCCGCCGGGCATGGCCCGGCGCTACCGGGAATGCGGCGTGGCTGGTTGGGGGCGGCAAAGGCAGAAGCAGCCGACCCGCGGTCGGCGCTACAGGAATCGCTGCGCGATGCCACGGTTCCCGGCGGGAACCACCGCGGTAATCACACTACGTGTGCTTGCCGCTTCTCCAGATCGAGAACAGGATCCACACCCCGCAGAACCCTGCGCCGATGAAACCGCACACGCCCAGCGCCAGCAGCCAACGGCTGGAAACGCCTCCTACGCTGTGCATCACGATCGAGGAGCCGATGATCAAGGCTGCCGTGACGATCCCCATCACCAGCCGGTTCGCGGCGCGGTTGACCTGGTCGCCGAAGCCCTGCAGCGCGTTGGTCTCGACCTTCAGCTGCAGCCGGCCACGGCGCGCCGCCTGGACCAGCTTGCGCAGGTCCCGCGGCAAATCACCGGCGAAGTCGATCATGCCGAGCAGGCTGCGTCGGCCACGCTTGAACAGCGCCCGCGGCGCATAGCGCTGCAGTACCACCCGCTCCAGGAACGGGCGCGCGGCGCTGGCCATGTCGAAATCCGGGTCGAGCTGGCGGCCCATGCCCTCCAGCGTCAGGAAGGCCTTGATCATCAGCGCCAAGTCTGCCGGCAGGGTCAGGTTGTAGCTGCGCAGCAGCTGGGTGATGTCGCCCAGCATCTGGCCGATGCGCAGGTCCTTCAGCGGCACGCCGCGGTACTGGTCGACGAACAGGCTGATGTCGTGCTGCAACCGGTTCTCGTCCACTTCCACGCCACCGGCCCAGTCCAGCAACACATCGGCCACGCCCTGCGGATCCTGTTCGACCAGACCATGCAGCAGCTGCGCGACCTGGAAGCGACGCACCTCCGACAACGCGCCGACCATGCCGAAATCGATCACGCCGATGCGGCCGTCGCGCAGGTAGATGATGTTGCCCGGGTGCGGATCGGCATGGAAACTACCGTCCTCCAGCACCATCTTCAATACGATGTCGGCGCCACGCCGGGCCAGTTCACGGCGGTCGATGCCGGCCGCATCGACACCGGCCAGATCACGTCCGGCAATGCCGTCGACGAAATCCTGGACATTCAGGCTTTCGCAGGTCCATTGCCAGTGCACCGCCGGAATCAGGATGTCGTCACGGCCCTCGAAGTTGCGCGCGATGCGCTCGGCGTTGCGGCACTCCGCGGCAAAATCCAGCTCGCGGCGCAGCGACACGGTGAACTGCTGCACCACCTCGGCGGGCCGGTAGCGGCGCAGATCCGGCAGCCGAGCCTCAACGATTTCGGCCAGCCGTGCCAGCAGGCGCAGATCGGCTTCAACCACGTCACGGATACCAGGGCGGCGCACCTTCAGCACCACTTCGCGGCCATCACGCAACCGCGCCCGATGGGCCTGGGCCAAGGAAGCGGCCGCCATCGGGGTTTCATCAAGGAAGGCAAACACCTGCGACGGCGGTGCACCGAGATCGGCCTCCAGCTGTTCGCGGATCTTCTCGTAGGGCAATGCGGGGACCGCGTTCTGCAACTCGGAGAGTTCAGCGATCCAGTCCGGCGGCAGCAGGTCGACGCGGGTGGCGAGCACCTGGCCCAGCTTCACGAACGTCGGCCCGAGATCCTGCAGGGCGCTGCGCACGCGCACCGGCGCGGTCATCCGCAGCATTTCCTGCCGCTCCTCGTTCCAGTGCAGCAGGCGGCCGGCACGTTCCAGTACCGTGGCCAGGCCGATGCGCCGCACGACGTCGCCGAAGCCGTAGCGGATCAGGACGGCGGCAATTTCCTGCAGCCGGCCAAGGTCACGGACGGTGCCCAGCGTCTCCCACATCGTTGCCTACTCCGGTTGATTGCCGGAGCAGCATGTCACAGCTGGGCGTCGATGCCGTGCAATGCCGCCGCTACGGTCTGCCGGCGGATGGCTTCACGGTCACCATCGAACTGGAACAGTTCGGCCCGGGCATAGCCGCCACGGCGCTTCCAGCCGATCCAGACACTGCCGACCGGCTTGTCCGGGCTGCCACCGCCCGGCCCTGCGATACCGGTCACCGCCACCGCGATGCCGGCACCGGAATTGACCAGCGCCCCGGAGACCATCTCCAGCACGGCTTCGCGGCTGACCGCACCGAACTGCTCCAGCGTCTGCGCGCGCACGCCGAGCAGGCGCTGCTTGGCTTCGTAGCTGTAAACCACCATGCCGCAGTCGAAGAACGCCGAGGACCCGGCGATGTCGGTCATGCACTTGGCGATCCAGCCGCCGCTGCAGCTTTCAGCAGTCACCAGCTGCAGCGAAGCCTGTTGCAGGCGCTGGCCCAGCGCAGCGGCCTGGGCATTGAGTTCGGCGTCGGTCGGGAAGGCCATCGGGGTAGCTGAAAAGTGAAGAACCTGCACGTTGTACCGCAGATGGCAGGGTGGTGTCGCGGCCGCAGGACATGCCGGCCAACGGCCGGCACTGCCTCACCATTCGGGCAGCTTCTCCGGCAGCAGGGCCCGGATCGGCTCGCCATCGGCGCTGGCCGCCAGCTTCTCGGCCTCGGCGATGGGAAGATCGACCTGCAACAGCCAGCCTTCTTCATCAGCCTCTTCACTGCGCACCACTTCCAATTGGTGCAGGCGAGCGCGAAGGCGGCCGGCACTGGGTGGCAGGCGCAACTCGCCGGTGACGTGCTGCAGACCCAACCGCTTGCCGAGCACGGCCTGCAACAGCTCGATGCCCTGCCCGTCGCGTGCGGAAATCCACACCCGCTCACGCCGCGATTCATCCGGCACGCCGTCCTGGCCGTCGTGGCGCACGTCGGCACCCTCGATGCGGTCGATCTTGTTGAACACCAGCAACTGCGGAAGGTCGCCGGCACCGACGGCGGTCAGCACTTCGTCGACCTGGGCGATGCGCTCCTCGCGGTGCGGATCGGCGGCATCGACAAGGTGCAGCAGGAAATCCGCTTCCCGCGCTTCAGACAGGGTCGAGCGGAAGGCCGCCACCAGGTCATGCGGCAGGTCGCGTACGAAACCAACCGTATCGGCCAGCACGACGTTGCCACCGGGCACGGCGATCCGGCGTACGGTCGGATCCAGGGTGGCGAACAACTGGTCGGCCGCATAGGCCTCGGCGCCGGTCATCGCATTGAACAAGGTCGATTTGCCGGCATTGGTGTAGCCGACCAGGGCCACGCGCGGCAGTTCGCTGCGCACACGCGCACGACGCATCTGGGTGCGCTGTACTTCGACTTTTTCCAGCCGCTTCTGCAGCTGTTCAACCCGCTTCTGCAGCAGGCGACGATCGGTTTCCAGCTGGGTTTCACCCGGGCCGCGCAGGCCGATCGAACCACCACGCTGGCGCTCCAGATGGGTCCAGCCGCGCACCAGCCGTGTCGACATATGCCGCAGCTGGGCCAGCTCGACCTGCAGTTTGCCTTCATGGCTGCGCGCACGCTGGGCAAAGATGTCCAGGATCAGACCGGTACGGTCGATCACCCGGCGCTCGAGGAAACGCTCCAGATTGCGCTCCTGGCCCGGGCTCAACGCGTGGTTGACCAGGATCAGGTCTGCGCCGGTGGCTTCGGCGGCGGCCTTGATCTCATCCAGCTTGCCGCTGCCCATCAGGGTCGACGGGTTGGGGCGATCCAGCCGCGCGGTGATGGTCACCGCGATGCTGGCCCCGGCCGAGCGCGCCAGATCACCGAATTCTTCCAGCACATCGTCTTCCAGCTTGCCGAAATGCGGCTGGATCAACAGGGCGTGTTCGCCCTTTTTCGAGCGGTCAAACATTCACCGCTCCAACATCATTCGTCTGCTTCATCACCCGCCTGACCATCCTCACCTGATTGCACGTACCCACCACCCGGGCCGACCTTGACGTTGCGCGCCGGCACCACGGTGGAAATGGCGTGCTTGTAGACCATCTGGCTGACGGTGTTGCGCAGCAGGACCACGAACTGATCGAACGATTCGATCGTGCCCTGCAGCTTGATGCCGTTGACCAGGTACACCGAAACCGGCACGCGCTCGCGCCGCAGTGCATTCAAGAAAGGATCCTGCAGCGATTGCCCCTTGGACATTGCACACTCCTGATTATTGTTCTTATTGGTAGCCGGCGGTTGCCGCGGCCGCCGAGCCGCTTGCCGGCCCATGATGGTACACGGCCAGCGTCGGTTCAGCGTGCAACGAAGGTCGACACCGCGCCTGCGAGGCGCTCCCCATCCATATGGGGGTCGAACCAGCGCGCATCAAGCTCGCCGCGCAGCCAGGTAAGCTGGCGCTTGGCCAGTTGCCGGGTGGCGAAAATGGACTTGTCCCGGAAGCGGGCCGCGTCCCCGTCCCCGTCCAGGTACTCCCAGGCCTGGCGATACCCCACCGCGCGGACGGCGGGCAGGTCCAGCGGTGCGGCCACCGCCCGCATTTCCGGCAATGCACGCAGGGCGCGCACTTCGTCGAGGAAGCCCTGCGCGAGCATGGCGTCGAAGCGGGCCTCGATGCGCTGGTGCAGGACGGCGCGGTCGCGCGGCGCCAGAATCAGCTTCAACGTGCGCACAGGCAACGGGGCCACCCCGGGGCGGCGCTGCCATTCACTGATCGGCGTGCCGGTCAGCCGGTAGACCTCCAGCGCCCGCTGGATGCGTTGCGGGTCGGTGGCATGGATGCGTGCTGCGGCGGCGGGGTCAACGGCGGCCAGCTCGGCGTGCAGCGCCGCCCAGCCTCGCTCGGCGGCGTCGGCGCTCAACACGGCACGCATCGCCGGGTCGGCCTCCGGCATCGGCGACAGACCCTGCAACAGCGCGCGGAAGTACAGGCCCGTGCCGCCGGCCAGGATCGGAGTCTTGCCTCGGGCGACAATATCGGCCACCACACGGGCGGCGTCGGCAGCGAACTCGGCCGCCGAATAGGTCTGCCAGGGATCACGCAGGTCCAGCAGGTGGTGCGGTGCCTGTGCGCGCTCGGCCGCATCCGGTTTGGCCGACCCGATATCCAGGCCGCGATAGACCAGCGCCGAATCAACGCTGACGATTTCACCGTCCAGCTGCTGCGCCAGCGCGATCGCGGTGGCGGTCTTGCCGCTGGCGGTCGGCCCCATCACGGCGATCGCCAGCGGCCGCTGATCCACTGCCATCAGTCTTCGTCCGGCCAGCGGAGGGTCGGCTTGGCGTCCACCCGCACGGCAGGTACCGCCTCGACCGCCTGCCAGACCTTCAATGCATCGACCGTCGCTGCCACATCGTGCACGCGCACGATACGGGCGCCGCGCTGCACGGCGATCAGGTGTGCGGCCACCGACGCAGCGACACGCTCTGCCGGCGACTGACGACCGGTCAGCTCGCCCAGGCTGCGCTTGCGCGACAGCCCGGCCAGCATCGGCACGCCCAGTTCAAGGAAACGCTCCGAGCGGGCCAGCAGCGTCATGTTGTGGGCCGTGGTCTTGCCGAAGCCGAAGCCGAGGTCGATCACCAGATTCTTCTTGGCGATGCCGGCCATCTCCGCGGCGAACAGCCGCTGCACCAGGAAGCCATGGACCTCGGCGACCACATCGTCGTACTGCGGGTCGGCCTGCATGTGACCCGGTTCGCCCTGCATGTGCATCAGCACCACCGGCACGCCCGCGTCCGCCGCCGCGTGCAGCGCACCGTCCTGGCGCAGGCCGAAGATGTCGTTGATCATCCCGGCGCCTGCAGCAACCGCGGCACGCATCACCTCCGGCTTGAAGGTATCGATGCTGATCGGCACCGCCGTGCGCGCTGCCAGCTGCTCGATGACCGGCATGACACGACGCAGTTCCTCGTCGATCGACACCGGCGCCGCGCCCGGACGGGTCGATTCGCCGCCGATGTCGAGCAGGTCGGCACCCTCCTCCACCAGCTTCAGGCCATGCGCGACCGCCGCCTCGGTGGTGTCATGGGCACCACCATCGGAGAACGAATCCGGGGTGACGTTGACGATACCCATGACCCGGGCACGGTCCAGGCGCAGGATGCGGCCGGCGCAATCGAGCTGGGGCGAGATGTCGAACATGGCAGATCCTGCGGGCAACGAAGGTTAGTTTAAGGCGGCGGGGCTGCGCCCTGCACCCGCAGAGGCGGTAGTGCCGGCCGCTGGCCGGCAAGCTCAACAACAGCAACAGCGGCAACAGCGGGCTATCCGTGGGATGGCGGGACGGTGTCGGATTGCGGGGGCGTGAGCCGCATGGATGCGGCGACCGAGCTTACATGGACGTACTTGCAGCGCCCCCCGCAACCGGACCCACCCCGCCATCCCACAGAATGCCGCAGTTGCTTTTGCTGTTGAGGTTGCCGGCCAGCGGCCGGCACTACCGCTTCGGCGGGTGCAGGGCGCCGCCCTGCCGGCAAACCTCACCGCTGCCGGCGACGCTTCCGGTCCACGTACAGCGTCTTGATGATGCTCAGCAGGATACCCACCGCGATACCCACGCCACAGCCGAGCAGCAGATTGTCCACGGTCAGGCCGACAGCGACGCCGACTACGGTGGCGATCACCATCTCGGCGGTGTGGGAAATCGGTTCAGGCTTGGGGGCGGACATGCGGACTCCAGCGGACTGTCAGGATCGGATGGGCCGGGGCCCGGAAACAACAAGGCCGGGTTGCCCCGGCCTCGTCTTGCATTGCGTACGGCAGGCCGTCAGATCGATTCGGCCGGACCGGCGATCGGCGGCAACGGACGGGCATCGCCGCCCTTGTCGTTGTTGCCGCCATCCTTGTTGGACTTGTTCCAGCCCATCGGCGGCGGCGGATCACGACCTTCCATGATCGCGTCGATCTGCGGCGCATCGATGGTTTCGTACTGCAGCAGCAGCTGCGACATCGTATGCAGCTTGTCGATGTTCTCGGTCAGCAGCTCGGTGGTGCGGGCGTACGCCTTGTCGAGGATGTTGCGCACTTCCTCGTCGATGCGACGGGCAGTGTCGTTGGACACGCTCTTGTGCTGGGTCACCGAACGACCCAGGAACACCTCATCGTCCTCTTCGCCATAGGCGATCGGGCCGAGCTGCTCGGACAGGCCCCACTTGGTGACCATGTTGCGGGCCATCTTGGTGGCACGCTCGATGTCATTGGACGCACCGGTGGTGACCTTGTCGGTACCGAAGATCAGTTCTTCCGCCACGCGGCCACCGTACAGCGAGCACAGCTGCGACTGGATCGCCACGCGGTTCATCGAGTACTTGTCGCCTTCCGGCAGGTACATGGTCACGCCCAGCGCACGGCCGCGCGGAATGATCGTGACCTTGTAGACCGGGTCATGTTCCGGCACCAGGCGGCCAACGATGGCATGGCCGGCTTCATGGTAGGCGGTGAGGGTCTTCTCCTCCTCGCTCATGGCCATCGAGCGGCGCTCGGCACCCATCAGGATCTTGTCGCGGGCACGATCAAAGTGGTCCATGCGGACCTCCTTCTCGTTGCCACGAGCCGCGAACAGGGCGGCCTCGTTGCAGAGGTTGGCCAGGTCGGCACCGGAGAAGCCCGGGGTACCACGCGCGATCACCATCGGCACGACGTCGTCGGCCAGCGGCAGCTTGCGCATGTGCACCTTGAGAATGTGCTCGCGGCCCTTCACGTCCGGCAGACCGACCACCACCTGGCGGTCGAAGCGGCCCGGACGCAGCAGCGCCGGGTCCAGCACGTCAGGACGGTTGGTGGCGGCGATCACGATCACGCCTTCGCCGCCTTCGAAACCGTCCATCTCGACCAGCAGCTGGTTCAGGGTCTGCTCGCGCTCGTCATGACCGCCGCCCAGGCCGGCACCACGGTGGCGACCGACGGCGTCGATTTCATCGATGAAGATGATGCACGGCGCGTGCTTCTTGGCCTGCTCGAACATGTCGCGCACTCGGCTGGCGCCGACGCCGACGAACATTTCCACGAAGTCCGAACCGGAGATCGAGAAGAACGGCACCTTGGCTTCGCCGGCGATGGCCTTGGCCAGCAGCGTCTTGCCGGTACCCGGAGGGCCGACCATCAGCACGCCGCGCGGGATCTTGCCGCCGAGCTTGGTGAACTTGGACGGGTCACGCAGGAAATCGACCAGTTCGCCGACCTCTTCCTTGGCCTCGTCGCAACCGGCAACATCGGCGAAGGTGACCTTGATCTGGTCTTCGCCCTGCAGCTTGGCGCGCGACTTGCCGAAGGACATTGCGCCCTTGGCACCGCCGCCACCGCCCTGCATCTGCCGCATGATGAACAGCCAGAAGCCGATGATCAGGATGACCGGCAGGAAATTCATCAGGATCGCGCCGAGGGAGATGCCGCTGGACGGCTCTTCCTGCACGATCTCGACGTTCTTGGTGCGCAGCACGTTGATCAGGTCGCGATCGAACGGCGCGGTGATGGTGGACGACTGTCCACCACGGGTGGTGTAGGTGATCTGGCTGGTACCGCCGCGCGTATCGCCGCCGAAGGCGACCTTCTGCACGTTGCCGGTGTCCACCTGGTCCAGGAACTGCGAGTACGAAGCGCCCTGCGCCCCGGCCCCCGAGGTCTTGGGCGAGAAGCTCTGGAAGACCACCATCAGCACGACGGCGACGACCACCCATAGCAGGAGGTTCTTGGTCAAGTCGTTCATCCTCATTGGCTCCGGTGTTCCTCTTAGTGCTGGCGTTGCGTTGGGGTCGAACTTACGGGGTCGAGCTTACTTCATGTGGGCGCGTTTTCCCTGACCCAAGGCATACACCTCGGGAGAGCGCTTGCGCGAGGCTTCCGGCTTGCGGATGGAGACCTTGTCGTACCGGCGGCGCATGTCGCGCACGTAGTCGTCAAAGCCTTCGCCCTGGAACAGCTTGATCAGGAACGCCCCACCAGTCTTGAGGTGGTTGTCGGCAAAATCCATGGCCAGCTCCGCCAGGTGCATCATCCGCGGCTGGTCGACCGCGTCCACACCACTCTTATTGGGGGCCATGTCCGACAGCACAAGGTCTACCGGCTGATCCCCGAGCATGGCTTCAAACTGCGATAGGACGGTTTCTTCCCTGAAGTCACCGTGAAGGAACTCCACGCCGGCCAGCGGCGGCATGTCCAGGATGTCCAGGGCCAGCACGCGGCCGGTATCGCCGATCTGTCTCCGCACCTGCTGAGACCAGCCACCCGGGGCCGCGCCGAGGTCGACCACCACCATGTGCGGCTTCAGCAGGCGGTCACGTTCGAGCAGTTCTTCAAGCTTGTAGGCCGCACGGGAGCGCATGCCTTCGGCCTGGGCCTTCTTCACGAAGGGATCGGAGAAGTGTTCCTTGAGCCAGCGCTGGCTGCTTTTGCTGCGGGTAGCCATTGGAAATAGGGGCTGATGGGGTCGCCATGATACCCTGATCGTTCCATTCAACCGTGTTTTCTGCATGCCCACTGCCTTGACCCCTTCCCAGACCCGTTTCCTGCGCGGCCAAGCCCACGACCTGAAGGCCCTGCTGCAGACCGGCGGCAAGGGCGTCACTCCGGCCTTCCTGACCGAGCTGAACGAAGTGCTGGAACGCCACGAACTGGTCAAGGTGAAGGTTGCCGCCGAAGACCGTGACGCCCGCGACGTGATGATCGGCGAGATCGTGCAGGCCACCGACAGTGCGCTGGTGCAGCGTATCGGCCATGTGGCCGTGCTGTATCGCCCGAGCAAGGAACACCGCCAGATCGTGCTGCCGCGCGGCTGATCGGACCCTGCCATGCAGCTGAACCACGAACTGCCCGACTACGCCTACAGCCTGCGCGCCGCTGACGGTCGCTCGGCACGGGTGAATGATCGCGTTCTGGGCAACAGCTTCTTCCTGACCCCGGACCAGCTGGTCGAACAGTGGCCGGTGACCGATGTCGCGGCGCTGCAGGTGGCTGACCTGGAGCCGATCCTGGCACTGAAGCCGGCGCTGATACTGCTCGGCACCGGAGAGCGCCAGGCGTTCCCGCCGGCGGTTGTCATGGCCGCCTGCCTGTCGCGAGGCATCGGACTGGAAGTGATGAACAATCCGGCTGCCGCACGCACCTTCAACATCCTTGCCGGCGAAGGCCGCAAGGTGGCGGCCGCCTTCATCCTGGAAGGCTGAGGCCCGAGATCGCCGGGCATGGCCCGGCGCTACCTGAAACACACGTTGCGCATATGCAAGCGTCCGAGCCCATGCTTGGGCAGCGCTCCATTGCGGCGTACAGCCGCCGGGCATGGCCCGGCGCTACCCGTATCTGCCCGCGCTAGCGCGCCGGCAGATACTGCTGCGGGTCGACCGGCTTGCCGTTGTAGCGGGTGAGCCGAGGGCGCTTGCGGCCCATGGGACGCGCCCTTGGCGAACGCCCGGCGCGCTGCGCCGGGCCGGGGATCCGCCCGGAGAAAGAGCGGCCGGTTACTTCGCCGGCAGATATTGCTGCGGGTCGACCGGCTTGCCGTTGTAGCGGATCTCGAAGTGCAGCATGTCCCGGTTGGCGCCGGTACGGCCCATCTCGGCGATCTGCTCGCCGGCCTTCACGCTCTGCCCTTCATTGACCAGGCGCTTGCGGTTGTGGCCATAGGCCGACAGCCACTGGTCGCTGTGCTTGATGATGATCAGCTCGCCATAGCCGACCAGGCCGGCGCCGGAATACACCACCACGCCATTGGCCGTGGCCTTCACCGGAGCGCCGCTGGTGCCGGCGATGTCCACGCCCTGCTTGGTTGCATCGCCGGCCACGTAGCGGCCCACGACTGCGCCATCGGCCGGCCAGCGCCAGGCGATGTTGCTCTTGACCGGACCGGCCGGACCCGGCGTCGGCGCGGTACTGCCGCCAGACGTGCTGCCAGCCGGACGCGGCGCGGTGACCACGGTGGTCGGCGCACGACCGCCACCGGAACCGGCCGGATACAGGCGGATCACCTGCCCCGGGTAAATGGTCGACGGGTTGTCCAGGTTGTTCCAGGCGATCAGGTCGGCCGGCGTGATGTCGTGGATGCGGGCCAGCGCATAGATGGTGTCGCCCTTGCGCACGACCACCGTCTGCCCCGGCTTGGGCACCGACGTCTTCGGCGTGCTGACGCCACTGCTGCCGCCGCCACTGGGCCGGACCACGGTGGCGGTGCCACAGGCGGCCAGGGTGGATACCAGCAACGCCAGCGCGCCGATGCGCACTCCCTTGCTCAGACGATCTGCACTCATGCGAACTTCGACCTCCATACAAGCCAGGCGATCAGCACCACCACCAACGCGGTGGCGATCCAGCCCAGCGGTTCAATCCATCGGCGCAGCGCTGCTTCGGCGCGCGCACCACCGATACGGATGACCGCAGCCAGCACGAACACGCGCTTGCCACGACCGATCAACATGCTCAACAGGTACTGCGGCATCGGCACGCCGACGATACCCGATGCCCACGTGAAGACCTTCATCGGAATCGGCATGAAGCCGCCCAGCACCAGGAAGGTGAACACCGCCCAGGGCGACTCCACCATCTTGGCCTGCACGGTAGCAATGCCCTGCTCGATCGCCGGCAACATGCCCAGCGCCTCGAACACCGGCTTGACCGCTTCGAATGCATAGTGGCCCAGCGCGTAGCCGATCAGCGCGCCGACCATCGAGCCGGCCAGGCTGAGGGTGGCGAACCACCAGCCGCGCTTGGGCTGGGCCACGCACATCGGCGCCAGCATCACTTCCGGCATCACCGGGAAGATGATGGCTTCGAAAAAGCTCAGCACCATCAGATAAGTCGGCGCGCGCTCATGCGCAGCCCACTTCATTGCCCGCTCGTACAGCGGCCCGAAAATCTTCATGCAACCCTGCTCCGTGGATTCAATCGAGCATGCCAGACAGCAGCGGCACGAAGGTGACCGGCGCCAGCACGCGTTGTTCGATGCTGCCGTCATCCTTGCGGTCGAGCTGCACCAGCGACTGTGCGCCGGCGCCACCGACCGGGGCGACCAGGCGGCCACCTGCAGCCAGCTGCTCGACCAGCGCATCGACCAGTGCCGGTGCGGCGGCGGTAACCACGATGGCGTCGAACGGGCCATGCTCGGCCCAGCCCACGCGGCCGTCGTCGTGCTTGGTACGGATGTTCATGCCCAGCGCGCGGAACCGCTTGCGCGCCTGCCGCAGCAGGTCACCGATGCGCTCGACGGTATAGACCTCCAGCCCCAGCGCACCAAGCACGGCGGCCTGATAGCCGGAGCCGGTACCCACTTCGAGCACCTTCTTCGGCGCCACCTGCAGAACGGCCTCGGTCATCCGCGCCACCACCCACGGCTGGGAAATGGTCTGGCCGTGGCCGATCGGCAGCGCGGTGTCTTCATATGCGCGCGAGGCCAGGGCCTCATCGATGAACAGATGGCGCGGCACCACCCGGATCGCGTTCAGCGTCGACTCGTCGACGATGCCGGCTTCGCGCAGGCGGTCGACCAGGCGATCGCGCACGCGCTGCGATGTCATGCCGATGCCGACTGCTTCCGGCTGCAGGCGCAGGCGTGGGCTCATGCCGGCCGGTCCAGCGCGGCGCTGAGGCCGCCGACCCAGCTGGCGACCTTTTCCAGTGCCTGGTAGCGGGTCAGGTCAACCTGGATCGGGGTGATCGAAATGTGGCCGGTGCGCACCGCATGGAAATCGGTGCCCGGGCCGGAGTCCTGCTCGCGGCCGGCCGGACCGATCCAGTACACCTCGTTGCCGCGCGGGTCTTTCTGCGCGATGCAGCCCTCGGCGCGATGACGGTTGCCCAGGCGGGTGACTTCGAAGCCCTTGACCTCGCTCCACGGCAGGTCCGGCACATTGACGTTGAGGATGGTGTCGGCCGGCAGCGGATCGGCCTTGAGGCGGGCAACAATCTCCACTGCGGCACGCGCCGCCGTCTCGAAATGCCTGGGGTCGTGGTTACGGGTCACCAGCGACACCGCCACTGCAGGCAGGCCGAGGAAACGACCTTCCATCGCCGCCGAGACGGTGCCGGAATAGATCACGTCGTCGCCGAGGTTGGCGGCATTGTTGATACCGGACACGACAATGTCAGGCTCGAATTCGAGCAGGCCGGTCAGTGCAAGGTGCACGCAGTCGGTGGGCGTGCCGGCCACCGACACGGTGTAGTGGTCGATGCGCTTGAGCCGGATCGGCAGATCCAGGGTCAGCGAATTGCTGGCACCGGAGCGGTCGCGGTCGGGTGCGACCACCGTGACTTCGTGCCCGGCCTCGCGCAGCACGGATGCAAGCATCCGGATGCCCGCCGCGTCGACACCGTCATCATTGCTGACCAGGATGCGCATCTTCGATTTAACCGCTTGATTTTCCAAGAATTCGATCCCGTCACCTTGCAACGTGGGCGAAGCCGGCCCGTCTCCTCCGGGGAGGCGGCAGCTCCGCAAGTGCGCCGACTATTGTGCCGCAACCGGGCGCTGGGTCCTACCCTGTCTGCGGTCACGGCCGACATCGAACGGTCATAGGCAGGCCCGCGCAGGCGGTTTACCCTGTGCGCATGTCGCACCCTGAAGACGAAGATCCGGCTGCATTGTTCCGGGCAGCCATCGGCGAAGTGACGCCGCTGCGCAAGGAAGTGGAGCCCGCCCCTGCTGCGCCGCGGCCCAGGCCGCGTGCGCGCATGGCCGAGCGCGACGACGCAGAAGCCGCCGGTGAGTTCGCCCGGCTGCTGCGCGACAACGCCCCGCTGGAAGCGGGCGACGTTGCCAGCTACCGGCGCGACAACCTGCCGCCACGCGTGTTCCAGCGCTTGAAGCGCGGACAGTACTCGGTGCAGGACGAACTGGACCTGCACGGCGCCACCGCCGCGCAGGCCGAGCTGATGCTGCGCCAGTTCCTGCTGGAGGCGCACGCCCACGAGTACGGCTGCGTGCGCATCATCCACGGCAAGGGCCTGCAGTCCGATGGCAGTGCGCCGGTGCTGAAGAACCTGGTGGACCGCCTGCTGCGCCTGCGCAACGACGTGCTGGCGTTCCATTCCGCCCCGACCGGGCAAGGCGGGACCGGCGCCATGCTGGTGCTGCTGGCGCGGCGCTGACGTTCTGCCGGTGGGATTCATCCACGCATGGCGTGGATCTACTGACGGCCCGTCCACGCATGGCGTGGATCTACTGAGGGCCCATCCACGCATGGCGTGGATCTACTGACGGCCCATCCACGCGTGGCGTGGATCTACTGACGGCCCGTCCACGCATGGCGTGGATCTACTGACGGCCCATCCACGCATGGCGTGGATCTACTGTGGCGGGCGGAGGAAAGTGGATCCACGCCATGCGTGGATGCTCTTCACCTCTGCCACCATTTCCGTCAGGCCTGCGACACGTCCTCGACCGGGCCGAGCTCGTGCAGGACCGCAGTGGCATAGCAGCCTGGCGGCAGCGCAAAGGACAACTCCAGTACGTCAGCGGCCAGCCACTGGTGCTGCAGCAGCGCTGGACGCAACCGCAGCGCGCGCCGCTCCTGCTTCAGCCGCGCCTCTTCCAGGCCGGTGCGCAGCGCCTTTGATTCGTCATCATCCAGCGCTGCCAGTTCCAGCTCACGGGCGGCGTCGCTGCTGCGCAGCTCACCCTCGCCCCACAACGGAGCACTGGGGTGGATGTCGAAACGTGCCAGGCGCTCGGCCAGCACGTCGCTGTAGGGCTCGGGGCCGAACACGCTGCGGCTGCCATCAAGCATCCACACTTCGCCCTGCAGCGGCTGGTCCCAGCTGCCCTGCTCCACGCGTGCGGCCAGCACGCGGTTGAACAAGGCCGAACGCGCCGCCGACAACAGCAGCGAACGCTGGTCCTTGCGCATGCGCCGGCCACCGAACATCGCCAACGCGGCCGGCACATTGCCGCCATCGCGACCGAAGCGCTGCTCCCCGAACCAGTTCGGCAGGCCACGCGCGGCGATCTGCTGCAGGCGCTCGTCGATTGCCGCCGCGTCACCCTGCACATCGCGCAGCACCAGCCTGAAGCGGTTGCCCGCCAGCGCACCGCGCTGCAGCTTGCGGTTGTGCCAGGTGGAGTCGATCACCTCGATCTCGTCACTGGCCAGCTCGGCCAGATCGGGCGCGACGCGCTTGGGCAGATGTACGCTGAAACGCTGGGTGGTGACCGCGTTGCGGTCCTTCATGCCGGCATAGCTGACCGCCATTTCCGGAAGGCCTGCCCACTTGGCCAGTACCTTGGCCACGTGCACCGTATTGGCGCCACGCTTGCGGATATGCAGCAGCAGATGCTCGCCTTCACCGGTCGCTTCGAAAGCGGGCAGCTCATCGACCTGGAAATCTTCCGGCGTGGTGCGGATGCGCGCCTGCAGCAGCGGTGCACCGAACGCGAGCGGCAACGGGATCATGCGGCCACCAGCAGCACGACCGCCTGCGCAGCGATGCCTTCGCCACGGCCGGTGAAGCCCAGCTTCTCGGACGTGGTGGCCTTGACGCTCACCGCATCCAACGGCAGCTGCAACAGTTCACCGATGCGCTCGCGCATGGCCAGAGCATGCGGGCCGACCTTGGGCCGTTCGCAGATCACAGTGATGTCGGTGTTGCCGACACGCCAGCCGCGCTCGCGCAGCAGGCCATCGCAATGGCGCACGAATTCGCTGCTGTCCGCGCCCTTCCAGCGGTCATCAGTGGGCGGGAAGTGCTGGCCGATGTCGCCCAGCGCGATCGCACCGAGCATGGCGTCGCACAACGCGTGCAGGATGACGTCGCCGTCGCTGTGCGCAAGCACGCCGCAGCTGTGCGGCACCGCGATGCCACCGAGCATGATGTGGTCGCCTTCACCGAAGGCATGGACGTCGTAGCCCTGGCCGATACGGACGGGCGGGAACGGGGAGGTGCTCATGGATGCAGCCCTTGCAGCAGGGCCGCGCGGGCGGTCAGCCGGCGCGGCGGGAAAGTACGAATTCGAAACGATCGAGATCGGCCGGGGTGGTGACCTTGAAGTTGTCCTCGCTGCCTTCCACCAGCAGCGGGCGCTGGCCCTGGCGCTCCATGGCCATGGCATCGTCGGTCACATCGACACCGGCGGTAGCGGCCTCGGACAGTGCGCGGATCAACTGATGGCGGCGGAACAGCTGCGGCGTCAGTGCGCGCCACAGGCGCTCACGCGGCTCGGTGCCGTCGATGCCACCATCATCACCAGCACGCTTGAGCGTGTCGCGTACCGGCGCGGCCAGGATGGCGCCGACCGGATCGGTGCGACCCACTTCCAGCAGGCGGCCAAGATCGGCCTGCGACAGGTTCGGACGCGCCGCGTCATGTACCAGCACGAATTCATCGGCACGCACGCTGTCCGGCAAGGCCTGCAGCCCCGCCAGCACCGAGGCGGCGCGGGTGGCGCCACCGGTGCAGGTCAGCACCGGCTTTCCGGCCCATTCGCTCCAGCCCGGCCAATCGGCATCGTCCGCACCGATCACCACCATCGCCCCGGCCACGGCCGGGTGTGCCAGCAGTGCGTCCAGGGTGTGGGCGAGTAGGGTCTGCCCGCCCGCCTGCAGGTACTGCTTGGGCAACGGCGCACCAAAACGCGTGCCGCGCCCTGCGGCCGGAACAACCACCCAGATCGCCGCGCTCATGGCACGTCCGCCGGATGGTCACCGGCCGGGGCCGCAACCGGCGCAGGCTGCGCCGGACGCGTCGGTGCATCTTCCACGACGCGATAGAACTTCTCGCCGGGCTTGATCATGCCCAGCTCGCTGCGCGCGCGTTCTTCGATGGCGGACTGGCCTTCCTTGAGGTCCTTCACTTCGGCAGCAAGCGCATCGTTGCGCTGCTGCAGACCGTCATTGTCCCGCTCCTGGTTGGCGACCTGGGCTTCGAGCATCATCACTTCACCCGAATTGCCCGGGCCGAACCAGAAACGGTACTGCAGCCATGCCAGCAGCAGGGCCAGCAACAACAGCAGCCAGCGCCAGTCGCGCATCGGCTCAGCGCTTCAGCGACACGAACGCGTCACGACCAGCGTAACGCGCGCCGGCACCGAGGGCTTCCTCGATGCGCAGCAGCTGGTTGTACTTGGCCACCCGATCGCTGCGGCACAGCGAGCCGGTCTTGATCTGGGTGGCGGTGGTCGCCACCGCAATGTCGGCGATGGTGGTGTCCTCGGTTTCACCCGAACGGTGCGAGACCACGGCGGCGTAACCGGCACGGTCGGCCATGGCGATCGCTTCCAGCGTTTCGCTGAGGGTACCGATCTGGTTGACCTTGATCAGGATCGCGTTGGCGGTGCCCGAATCGATGCCTTCCTGGAAGATCTTCGGATTGGTGACGAAAAGATCGTCGCCGACCAGCTGCACCTTCTTGCCGATGCGATCGGTCAGCAGCTTCCAGCCCGCCCAGTCGTTCTCGGCCAGGCCGTCTTCGATGGTGATGATCGGGTACTGCGCGGCCCAGTCAGCCAGGAAGTCGACGAACTGCTCGGAGGTCAGGCGCTTGTTCTCGCCGACCAGGTTGTACTTGCCGTTCTCGAAGAATTCGCTGGAGGCCACGTCCAGGCCCAGCAGCACGTCTTCACCGGCGGTGTAGCCGGCCTTGCCGATGGCTTCGAGGATGGTGTCCAGCGCTTCGACGTTGCTGCGGAAGTCCGGCGCGAAGCCGCCTTCGTCGCCCACCGCCGTGCTCAGGCCGTGGCCCTTCAGCACCGACTTCAGCGAATGGAAGATTTCGGTACCGGCACGCAGCGCTTCGGAGAACGAGGTGAAGCCGACCGGCAGCACCATGAACTCCTGGAAATCGACGTTGTTGTCGGCGTGCGCGCCGCCGTTGATGATGTTCATCATCGGCACCGGCAGCGACGGGGTCGCGCCGGTCTTGCTGGCCAGGTACTGCCACAGTGCCTGCTTGCTGGAGGCAGCGGCGGCGTGCGCGGCGGCCATGGAAACACCCAGCAGTGCGTTGGCACCCAGGCGGCCCTTGTTCTCGGTGCCATCCAGATCGATCAGGCGACGGTCCAGGCCGGCCTGGTCGGTAGCCTCGAAGCCCTTCAGTGCGTTGGCGATGGCGCCGTTGACGTTGTCGACGGCCTTGCGCACGCCCTTGCCGAGGTAACGGGTCTTGTCGCCGTCACGCAGCTCCACCGCTTCCTTGGTGCCGGTCGATGCGCCGGAGGGAACCGCGGCGCGACCGAACGAACCGTCCTCCAGGGTGACTTCGGCTTCCAGCGTGGGGTTGCCACGGCTGTCGAGGATTTCACGGGCATGGATGCTGCGGATCGTACTCATGGTCGGGCCGGTTACCTGTATGGAGAGGGGGCGACAAAAACGAATGCCGCGTGATTATCCCCGGCTACCCCTCACTTGCCAAATGGCGCGATGGGCATCAGCCCCAACTGGACCCGATCACGATCAGCAGCAGCGACACCAGCATCACCAGCAGGGCACCGGCAATGGTCGCGCACACCGGCCCGCGCCGACGTCGCCAGGCCATCACCATCGCCACCAGGCTGCCCACGAAGGACAGCACCAGCGTGACCAGCGCGCCCAGCATCCAGTACTGCATGGCCTGCACGCCGTTGTTGCCATCCCCCGGCGGACGGAAGCTGGCGGCGAAGGCCAGCACGCCCACGAGCAAGCCGCCCCAGGCGAGCACCGACAGCAACAGGGCGATCAGGCCCCACGGCCAGCTGCGCGAGGGTTCAGGGATCGTATTCATCAAAGAAGATCGTGCAGCAGGATGCCCGCCCACAGCGACAGCACGACCATGGCCAGCGCAGCGGTAACCCTGCCCCGGTTCAGGCGCCAGCCGAGCACCGCGGCGAAAAACCCTGCGGAAATGGTCAGCACTTCGGCCACCGCCAGGGCGATGACGAAGGGCATCAGGTTCACTACTGCACCGCCGGCACTCGACGGGCGCATGCCGGCACCGAACAGCATGCCGATGGCGAATACACCGGACACCGACAGCAATGCCAGGCCGAGTGCGATCGGGCCCCACGGCCACTGCCGCCAGCGCCGGCGACGACGCTGGATCTCCAGCGCCGCCTGCGGGTGCTGGCTCACGCGAAGCGCGAGAAGCCGTGCTTCTTGGTCACCGCGTCGAGCTCCATCAGGGTCTCGAGCAGGGCTTCCATCTGGTCCAGCGGCCACGCGTTGGGGCCGTCGGACAGCGCCTTGGACGGGTCCGGATGGGTTTCGGCGAACAGGCCGGAAATGCCCACGGCAACAGCGGCACGCGCCAGCACCGGCACATGCTCGCGCTGGCCGCCGGAACTGGTGCCCTGCCCGCCCGGCAACTGCACCGAATGGGTGGCATCGAACACCACCGGGCAGCCGGTATCGCGCATCACCGCCAGCGAACGCATGTCGCTGACCAGGTTGTTGTAGCCGAAACTGGCGCCACGCTCGCAGACCATGATCTGCTCGTTGCCGGTGGCCTTGGCCTTCTCGACGACAGGCTTCATGTCCCACGGCGCCAGGAACTGGCCCTTCTTGATGTTGACCGGCTTGCCGGCCGAGCACACCTTGCGGATGAAGTCGGTCTGGCGGACCAGGAACGCCGGGGTCTGCAGCACGTCCACCACCGAGGCCACTTCATCCATCGGGGTGTATTCGTGCACGTCCGTCAGCACCGGCACGCCGATCTGCTTCTTGACCTCGGCCAGCACCTTCAGGCCCTCTTCCATGCCCGGGCCACGGAAGGCCGTGCCGGAGGTGCGGTTGGCCTTGTCGAAGCTGGACTTGAAGATGAAGTTCACACCGAGCCTGTCGGTCACTTCCTTCAGCTTGCCGGCGGTATCCAGCTGCAGCTGCATCGACTCGATCACGCAGGGGCCGGCGATCAGGAACAGGGGCTGGTCCAGCCCGACCTCGAATCCACACAGTTTCATGGCGTTTCCTTGTTGTCCGCTACACCGGCAGTGCCGGTGCGCTGGGGTTGAAGCGAGCAAGATGGGGGCCGGCGGCCCCCATGACAAGTCAGGCGCGCACTTCCTGCAGCAGCTTGCCACCGGCCTTGCGCTCGCGCGCGGCACGGATGAAGCCAATGAACAGCGGGTGGCCGTCACGCGGGGTGGACAGGAATTCCGGGTGCGCCTGGCAGGCCAGGAACCACGGGTGCTGGTCGCGCGGCAGTTCAACCACTTCCACCAGGGTGTCGTCCATCGACTTGCCGGCGATCACCAGGCCGGCGTCTTCCAGCTGGGTGCGGTAGCGGTTGTTGAACTCGTAACGGTGGCGGTGGCGCTCGGCGACCACGTCCTTGCCGTACAGTTCGCGGGCCAGCGTGCCCGGCTTCAGGCGCTGCTCCTGCAGGCCCAGGCGCATGGTGCCGCCCAGGTCACTCTTGTCGTCACGCTTTTCCACGTCGCCGGTGGCCGTGCGCCATTCGGTGATCAGGCCGATCACCGGGTTCGGCGACTGGCGATCGTTCTCGGTGCTGTTGGCGTCTTCCAGGCCCACCACGTGGCGCGCGTAGTCGACCACCGCAGCCTGCATGCCGTAGCAGATGCCGAAGTACGGCACCTTGTGCTCACGGGCGTACTGCGAGGTGAGCACCTTGCCTTCGAAGCCACGGTCGCCGAAACCACCCGGCACCAGGATGCCGTCGACATCGGCCAGCGCGGACATGTCGCTGCCTTCCAGGTCCTGCGCTTCCAGCCACTTCAGGGTGACCTTGGTGCGCTGGCGCAGGCCACCGTGCTTGAGCGCTTCGCCGACCGACTTGTAGGCGTCCTGGTGGTCGATGTACTTGCCGACCACCGCGATGGTCACCGCATCCAGCGGATGCAGGGTGGCATCGACGGCGTCTTCCCACATCGACAGGTCGGCCGGGCCGGCCTTGTCGGCCAGCTTCAGCTGGTTGATGACGATCTCGTCCAGGCCCTGTGCGTGCAGGCCCATCGGAATGCGGTACAGCACATCGACGTCGGGCACGCTGATCACCGCGCGCTCGGAGACGTTGGTGAACTGGGCGATCTTGCGACGCTCCGAATCCGGTACCGGCTGTTCCGAACGGCACAGCAGCACGTCCGGCTGGATGCCGATCGAGCGCAGTTCCTTCACCGAGTGCTGGGTCGGCTTGGTCTTCAGCTCACCCGCCGCAGCGATGTACGGCACCAGGGTGAGGTGCATGAACAGCGCCTTTTCCGGGCCGCGCTCGGTGCGTACCTGGCGGATCGCCTCCAGGAACGGCAGCGACTCGATGTCGCCGACGGTGCCGCCGATCTCCACCAGGGCCACGTCGAAGCCCTCGGTGGCTTCGTCCATGCAGCGACGGATCTCGTCGGTGATGTGCGGAATGACCTGCACGGTCGCGCCCAGGTAGTCGCCGCGGCGCTCCTTGCGGATCACTTCCTCATAGATGCGGCCGGTGGTGACCGAGTTCTTGCGGCTCAGGCGGGTGCGCACGAAGCGCTCGTAGTGTCCCAGGTCGAGATCGGTTTCGGCGCCGTCGTCGGTGACATACACCTCACCGTGCTGGAACGGGCTCATGGTGCCCGGGTCGACGTTGATGTACGGATCGAGCTTCATCATCGTGACCTTCAGGCCACGCGCTTCGAGAATGGCGGCCAGTGACGCGGCGGCAATACCTTTGCCGAGCGAGGACACCACGCCGCCGGTTACGAAAATCAAGGGAGTCATGGCTGCAAGCATCCTGTCTGGAAATGGAAAACGGCAGCGCCACGCCTGCCCGGGGGGCGGGCGTGGAGCAGAAAGGGGGTTTTCCGGTTCGCTGGAGCAGCGAGGGAGGTGCGGGCCCGGCCAGCGCAATGCGCCAGCGGGGAACCACCCTGCGAGGTCGGGGCGGCCGTGCCGGTCACTTCGACCGTCACCTGCGACCCGCTTTGCTGGAGGCCACGCTTGGCCGTGCCAGCCCATTCGCAAATGGTGGACACGCACTTACTCCCGGAAAGCCATAGTTTACAGATAGATGGCCGCCAACCCAAGGGGCAGATGGCGCCATCGGCAAAAAGAAACGCCCCGCTGGGCGGGGCGTTCGAGGGGGAAACCCTTGTGGCAAGGGCCTCGGAGGGGCAGAAGAATTACTTCTTCTTGCGTGCCTCTTCCTCTTCTTCCTGCTGCGGCACCGGCTGGCCCTTGGCCTTCATCTCGGCATTGGCCTGCGCGCGGCGCTTGGCCTTGGCCTCGGCTTCGGACTGCGCCTTGTCGGCCTGGTCACCCTGCTGCGGAGCAGGCTGGCCGGCGTTCTGCGCCAGCACCATCGGCACTGCAACAGCGGCGGCAGCCAGGATCGCAATGGTCAGCAACTTCTTCATGGAGTCCTCCTCGCGGTATGGCTCGGATGTGGGGGGCGCCGGTGTTCGGTTCCAGCGGTTGCCATTTTACCCCCTCCCCGCCAACGAGGCTGAACCGCAGGCGTGCAAATTCCCGGTCCAGACCGCACACTTGCCCGTCGCTCCACGCTTTCGAAGACAGATGAACGCCCGCTATAACGCCGCCGATATTGAAGTCCTGTCCGGCCTTGACCCGGTCAAGCGCCGCCCCGGCATGTATACCGACACCGCGCGCCCGAACCACCTGGCGCAGGAAGTGATCGACAACTCGGTGGACGAGGCCCTCGCCGGCCATGCCCGCTCGATCGAGATCACCCTGTTCAAGGACGGCAGCGTGGAGGTCAGCGATGACGGCCGCGGCATGCCGGTGGACATCCATCCGGAAGAGAAGATCCCGGGCGTCGAGCTGATCCTGACCCGCCTGCATGCCGGCGGCAAGTTCAACAACAACAACTACACCTTCTCCGGCGGCCTGCATGGCGTCGGCGTCAGCGTCGTCAACGCGCTGTCGACCCTGGTGGAAATCCACATCAAGCGCGACGGTGCCGAACACCGCATCACCTTCCGCAACGGCGACCGCGCCTCGCCGCTGGAAGTGGTCGGCACCGTCGGCAAGAAGAACACCGGTACCCGCCTGCGCTTCTGGCCGGACCCGAAGTACTTCGATACGCCCAAGTTCGCCGTGCGTGCGCTCAAGCACCTGCTGCGCGCCAAGGCCGTGCTGTGCCCGGGCCTGACCGTCAAGCTGACCGACGAAGCCACCGGCGAGGTCGACACCTGGTACTACGAAGACGGCCTGCGCGATTACCTGAAGCTGGAGCTGGGCGATCGCGAGTCGCTGCCGGCCGACCTGTTCGTGGGCAACCTGAAGAAAGACACCGAGATCGTGGACTGGGCCGTGGCCTGGCTGCCGGAAGGCGAGTTGGTGCAGGAAAGCTACGTCAACCTGATTCCCACCGCACAGCACGGCACCCACGCCAACGGCCTGCGCACCGGCCTGACCGAAGCGCTGCGCGAGTTCTGCGACTTCCGCAACCTGCTGCCGCGCGGCGTCAAACTGGCCCCGGAAGACGTGTGGGACCGCGTGTCGTTCGTGCTGTCGCTGAAGATGACCGACCCGCAGTTCAGCGGCCAGACCAAGGAACGCCTGTCCTCGCGCCAGGCCGCCGGTTTTGTCGAAGGCGCCGCGCACGATGCGTTCAGCCTGCTGCTGAACCAGAACGTAGAGCTGGGCGAGAAGATCGCGCAGATCGCCATCGAGCGCGCCAGTGCGCGCCTGAAGACCGAGAAGCTGGTCGTCCGCAAGAAGGTCACCCAGGGCCCTGCCCTGCCCGGCAAGCTGGCCGACTGCATCAGCCAGGACCTGTCGCGCACCGAACTGTTCCTGGTCGAGGGCGACTCGGCAGGCGGCAGCGCCAAGCAGGCCCGCGACAAGGATTTCCAGGCGATCCTGCCGCTGCGCGGCAAGATCCTCAACACCTGGGAAGTGTCCTCCAACAGCGTGCTGGCCTCGGAGGAAGTGCACAACCTGGCGGTGGCCATCGGCTGTGACCCGGGCAAGGAAGACATCAGCGGCCTGCGCTACGGCAAGGTGATCATCCTGGCCGACGCCGACTCCGACGGCCTGCATATTGCAACGCTGCTGACCGCACTGTTCCTGAAGCACTTCCCGGCGCTGGTTGATGCCGGCCACGTGTTCGTGGCGATGCCGCCGCTGTTCCGCATCGACGTGGGCAAGCAGGTGTTCTACGCCCTGGATGAGGAAGAAAAGCGCTCGATGCTGGACAAGATCGAACGCGAGAAGATCAAGGGCGCCATCAACGTGACCCGCTTCAAGGGCCTGGGCGAGATGAATCCGCCGCAGCTGCGTGAATCCACCATCCACCCGGACACCCGTCGCCTGGTGCAGTTGACCATCGACGATGGCGAGCAGACCCATTCACTGATGGACATGCTGCTGGCCAAGAAGCGCGCGTCGGACCGCAAGGGCTGGCTGGAGAGCAAGGGCGATCTGGCTTCGCTGGAAGTCTGATTCCCGGACCGGTGGTAGTGCCGGCCGCTGGCCGGCTGCTTTTCGTGAACCAGCGGGATACCTGGGTTGCCGGCCAGCGGCCGGCACTACCGGACCTCTTCGTGTTGCCGGCCAGCGGCCGGCACTACCGGACCTCTTCGTGTTGCCGGCCAGCGGCCGGCATTACCGGGCCGTTGGATCGGCCGCCATCGGCAAACCCTGCGGGTCCATAATGCGCGTTCATCCGCGTGGACGACCCCATTGCCCGCCAACTCACTGCTGTTCCCCGGGCTGCCGCTGCACAGCGCGCGCCTGGTGCTGAGCCCCATTCGCCGCGATGACGCCGCGGCCCTGTTCGCCCTGCAGTCCGACCCGGACGTGATGCACTGGTGGAACCACCCGGCTTGGACGCGTCCGGCCGAAGCACGCGCGCAGATCGACGACGACCTGGCTGCACAGGCCACCGGCACGCAGTTGAAGCTGGCCCTGCGCGAATCGGTGGACGGCCCGCTGCTGGGCATCTGCGTGGTGTTTGCCCTGGATCGGGACGCGGCGCGCGCGGAAATCGGCTATCTGCTGGCACCTGGCAGGCAGGGCCACGGCTACATGCATGAAGCGCTGCAGCAGGTGCTGGCCTATCTGTTCAACACCCTGCAACTGCACCGGGTGGAAGCGGAGATCGATCCACGCAACCACGCCTCGGCACACGTGCTCGAACGCCTGGGCTTCCACCGCGAAGGCCTGCTGCGGCAGCGTTGGCGTATCCAGGGTGAACTGGCCGACTCGGCCGTGTACGGACTGCTGGCCGACGACGCGGTGCGCTCAGCCACCGTCGCTTGACCGGATCAGGCCACAACGCCGGCCCATGCCTTTGGACACATACGGTGCGCGGCACCCCGCCCTAGCATCGGGGTCCCTTCCGCTGCCGTTCCGGTGCCATGAAGTTTCTGCTGCACTCTGCCGCGCTCTGCGTCGGCCTGCTGATCGCCCCTGCCTGCGTGCTGGCCGCGCCTGCTGCTGACGGCGCCTCCGAAACGAAAGAAGAAAAGACCGAAGCCACTCCCCTGCCGGCCGATGCGTCGGCTCGCCAGAGCATGCGCTTGGCGGGCCGCACCCTCGACTACACCGCCACCGTTGGCACCCTGCCGGTACGCGATGCGAAGGGCAAGGTGATCGCCGATGTGGTGTTCACCGCCTACACGATGCCGGGCAAGGACCGGCCGGTGACCTTCGCTCTCAATGGCGGCCCCGGCGCATCTTCTGTGTACCTCAACCTTGGCGCCATCGGCCCGAAGGTGGTGACCTTCGGTTCGGAAGGCGACAGCGCATCGGCGCCGGCGAAGCTGCACGACAATCCCGGCACCTGGCTGGACTTCACCGACCTGGTGTTCATCGATCCGGTCGGAACCGGCTTCAGCCGTGCCCGCATCGGCGATGAGGAGGCGAAGAAACAGCTATATACGCCCAGTGCCGATGTCGAGTACCTCTCGCGCACGATCTACGACTGGCTGCTGCGCAACCAGCGCATGGCCTCGCGCAAGTACCTGACCGGCGAGAGCTATGGCGGCTATCGCGGCCCGCGCATCACCCACTTCCTGCAGACGCGCCTGGGCGTGGCGATGAACGGCCTGGTGCTGGTGTCGCCTTATCTGAGCCCGACCCTGGAAGACAACGCCGATGTCTCGCCGATGGCGTGGATGCAGACCCTGCCGTCGATCGCTGCCGCGCACCTGGAACGCCAGGGCAAACTGACCGACGCGGCGATGCGCGAGGTGGTCGAGTACACCCGCGGCGACTACGCCACCGCGTTGATGAAGGGCCGCAGCGATCCGCAGGCGACCGAGGCGATGCTGCGCCGGGTGGCCGAGTTGACCGGCCTGGACCCGCAGTTCGTGCGCCGCGCCGGCGGTCGCCTGGAAACCCAGGCCTACCTGCGTGAGGTGTTCCGCGACAAGGGCACGCTGGGCAGCCGCTACGATTCCAACGTCACTGCGTTCGATCCGTTCCCGAACGATCCGGAGCAGCGCGCCAACGATCCGCTGCTGGACAGCATCATCGCCCCGACCACCACCGCGATGGTCGACTTCGTTACCCGCGAGGTCGGCTGGAAGGTGGATGCGCGCTACCAGGCACTGAACTACGACGTGAACCGTCTGTGGGATCGCAATGGTGACCTGCGCGAGGGCGCGGTGACCCAGCTGCGCCAGGCCGTGGCGATCGACCCGCATCTGCAGGTGCTGATCGTGCACGGCTGGAATGACCTGTCCTGCCCGTTCATGGGCTCGATCCTGACCGTGGACCAGATGCCGACGATGGGCAGCAACCCGGACCGCGTGCAGGTGCGCAGCTATCCGGGCGGGCACATGTTCTACAGCCGGGCTGACAGCCAGGCGGCGTTCCGCAGGGATGTGCAGGCGTTGTTCCAGCGCAATTGAGGGGTTGTCGGCCGGGCCTGCGGCCCGGCACCCGCGGTCAGCAACGGCAACGGCAACGTCAAAAGCGGGCTTTCCGTGGGTTGGCGGGGTGGGCCCGGTTGCGGGGGACGCCGTAAACCCCCAGACCGGCCCAGCCGCTGGCGGCTGTGCGTTCGGGCGCTTGCGAAGCAG
>NZ_JBYTEK010000031.1:0-55105 GCF_058783335.1 Stenotrophomonas sp. FW305-C-20-S1
TGTGTCGGAAAACAAGTTGGGGTCGGATCCTTTTTCCAACGGAAAACGGCCCCGACCCCAACCATCAGCACGCGGCTGTTGCTGCTGCCTTTGCTTTTGATCTTCTTCTTTACTCTTACTGCGGTGGCGGCCACGGAAACTCTCCGTGGCCGGGTGGGTAGGTTGGCTGGGGGCGTGAGCGCCATGGATGGCGCGCCCGAGCCTACAAGGACGTACTTGCGGCGTCCCCCAGGCAACCTACCCACCCGGCCAACCACAGCATTGCTGCCAACACCGCAGGGGGCTCAGCCCGGTGGCCGGGAAACCTCAGTAGCCCGCCGCCTGCCCATCCTTGCGGCTCTCCGACGCGCCGTAGTACACCCCGGTTTCCGGATCACGCAGGATCGCCTGATAACCACCATACGGACCATCGGCGAACACCACCCGGTGCCCCTTGCGCATCAGCGCCCGCACCGTCTCGTACGGGAACCCGGTTTCCAGATTGACCTCGCCACCATCAGTCATCGCCGTCGCCTGCCCGGTCGGTTCGGTCGATCCCTCATGCTGGATGCGGGGTGCATCACCGGCCTCCTGCAGGTTCATGCCGAAGTCCACCAGGTTCATCACGATCTGTGCGTGCCCCTGCGGCTGCATCGCACCGCCCATCACCCCGAAACTTGCATAAGGCTTGCCACCCTTGGTGATGAAGGCCGGAATGATGGTCTGGAAGGGACGCTTGCCCGGTGCGTAACCGTTGGGATGGTTCTTCTGCAGCACGAACATCTCGCCGCGATCCTGCAGGATGAAGCCCAGCCCCGGCGGGGCCATGCCGCTGCCCATGCCGCGGTAGTTGGACTGGATCAGTGACACCATCATGCCGTCGGCATCGGCCACGGTCATGTAGATCGTGTCGCCCTCTTCCAGCTGCTTGGGCGTGCCCGGCTGCACTTCCTTCAGCGCCTTGTCCATCGAAATCAGCGCGCGACGCTGCGCTGCGTACTCCTTGGAAATCAGCTTCTGTACCGGCGCGGGCTGGAAGGCCATGTCGGCGTAGAAGCGCGCACGGTCGGCGAAGGCCAGCTTCTTGGCTTCCACGAACAGATGCACGTGCTCGGGTGAGCCGAACGGAATCTTCGAGAAGTCGTAGCCTTCCAGTACGTTGAGGATCTGCAGCGCGGCGATGCCCTGGCTGTTGGGCGGCAGCTCCCACACGTCGTAGCCGCGGTAGTTGCTGCTGACCGGCTCGACCCACTCGCCATGATGGTCGGCCATGTCCTGGTAGCTCAGGTAGCCGCCGTTCTTCTTGAAGTAATCGCCGATGGTGTGGGCGATGTCGCCCTTGTAGAAGGCATCACGGCCGCCGTCGGCAATCTTCTGCAGGGTGTCGGCAAGGTTGGGGTTCTTCCACATCTCGCCCTTGCGCGGCGCGTGGCCATCGATCGTGAACTGTTCCTTGAAACCCGGATACTGCGACAGCTTCGGCACCGAGCGATCCCAGTAATAGGCAATCACTTCGGCAACGGGATGACCGTCGCGCGCGTAGCGGATGGCCGGGGCCAGGTTGTCGGCCATCGGCTTGCGGCCGAAGCGCTCGTGCAGCGCGAACCAGCCATCAACCGCGCCCGGCACCGATACCGGCAGCGGGCCGGTCGCGGGGATCTCCTTCAGGCCACGACGCTGGAACTCGGCCAGGGTGAGTGACTTCGGCGAACGGCCCGAGCCGTTGTAGCCGTAGAGCTTCTGCGTCTTCGGGTCCCACACGATGGCGAACAGGTCGCCGCCGACGCCATTGCCAGTCGGCTCCATCAACCCCAGCGCTGCGTTGGCCGCAATGGCGGCATCGACGGCCGAGCCACCGGCCTTCATCACGTCCAGCGCGATCTGGGTAGCCAGCGGCTGCGAGGTGGCGGCCATCGCATGCGGGGCGATCACCTCCGAACGGGTGGCGAAGGTGTGGCCGGTAATGCGGTCGGCGGCCTGGGACAGCATGGGCACGGCAGCCAGCACGGCAGCAGCCAGCAGGGAACGGGCAAGACGTCGGGACACGGTCAGGTTCCGAGGGAAGGGGTGGTGACCCGATCTTCGCCGCTACCGCGACCGGGGGCCATCGGGCATAGGTCATGGGGCGCCTCATGGAGCCACGGGCGCCATTGCCACGAACGCATCGCAATGCGCGCGGAACCTCCCGCGGCACACGGGGCGCTGCACGACCCGGCGAGCGCAGCTGGTATCGCCGGAATCCGCGCAAAAAACCCGTTGAAAAGAGTGAATTCGGGTTCACCGAAACACTTTCAGCAGCAACCATCCTTGTGCCACAAGCGATTGCACTGCATGCAGCGGAAACTGACGGAAATAGTGCTGCGAGGGTTGACACAGCGGAAATGGCTGTGGTTTTCTCGATCACATGTTGCATCACAACACACCACCGCGAACCCACATCGAAGCCGCCGATACCGGCGCCGCCTCGCTGCGTTCGATTCTTGTGCTCGTACTTATTACCCAACCAACAGGTGCGGGACGAGCCAGCGTGTAAGCAACAAACACACCGGAACTCTTCAAAAACCCGCACCCGCCCAGGTGTGGGTTTTTTCATTTCAGGACCTGGTTTCAGACGCAACCACCATGACCACCGCCCATCGCACAACCCAGACCCGCTGCACCACGAACCCTCGTGGTGGCAGTACCTGTGCGATGCGCGGCGCTGCCCTCCCCGCTTTTCCCTGACCGGCCGGTACGTCGCTTCGACTGCCGGCCGTCTTTTTTCTTCCCACCCGCAAGGAACCTCCCCCATGAGCACCAACGAACTGCCCCAGACCAAGATCGCCGTCATCGGCTACGGCAGCCAGGGCCGCGCGCACGCGCTGAACCTGCGTGAATCCGGCTTCGATGTGGTGGTAGGCCTGCGTCCGGGCGGCCCCACCGAGGTCAAGGCACAGGCCGATGGCTTCACCGTGAAGGCACCGGCCGATGCAGTGAAGGATGCCGACCTGGTCGCGGTGCTGACCCCGGACATGGTGCAGAAGAAGCTGTACGAGGACGTGCTGGCGTCGAACATGAAGCAGGGCGCGGTGCTGCTGTTCGCGCATGGTCTGAACGTGCACTTCGACATGATCAAGCCGCGCGAAGACCTGGACGTCGTGCTGGTGGCACCGAAGGGCCCGGGTGCACTGGTCCGTCGCGAATATGAAATCGGCCGCGGTGTGCCATGCATCTGGGCGGTCTACCAGGACAAGAGCGGCAAGGCCGCCGAGTACGCGCTCGCCTATGCGGCCGGCCTGGGTGGTGCGCGCGCCAACCTGATCCAGACCACCTTCAAGGAAGAAACCGAAACCGATCTGTTCGGCGAGCAGGCGGTGCTGTGCGGCGGCGCTTCGGCACTGGTGCAGGCGGGCTTCGAGACGCTGGTCGAAGCCGGTTACCAGCCGGAAATCGCCTACTACGAAGTGCTGCACGAACTGAAGCTGATCGTCGACCTGTTCTACGAAGGCGGCATCTCGCGGATGCTGGAGTTCATCTCCGAGACCGCGCAGTACGGCGACTACGTCAGCGGCCCGCGGGTGATCGACGCCGGTACCAAGGCGCGCATGAAGGAAGTGCTGAAGGACATCCAGGACGGCACCTTCACCAAGAACTGGGTGGCCGAGTACGAAGCGGGCCTGCCGAACTACAACAAGTTCAAGCAGGCCGACCTGGAGCACCCGATCGAGAAGGTAGGCAAGGAACTGCGCGCCAAGATGGTCTGGTTGCAAGGTCAAGCCGCGTAACAACGCGGCACCCCCACCCGCTCTGCAAGGTTCCCCCATGAACTCTCCCACACACCGCAGCGCGCCGCCCAACGGCGCGCGCTGGCTGACCCAGGCGCTGGAGGCCGAGGGTGTCCGTACGCTGTTCGGCTATCCGGGCGGCACCATCATGCCGTTCTACGACGCGCTGGTGGATTCGTCGCTGAAGCACATCCTGGTGCGCCATGAGCAGGGCGCGGCACTGGCCGCCAACGGCTTTGCGCGCGCCAGTGGCCAGGTCGGCGTCTGCGTGGCGACCTCCGGGCCGGGCGCGTCGAACCTGGTCACCGGCATCGCTGATGCGATGCTCGATTCGGTGCCGATGGTCTGCATCACCGGCCAGGTCGCCACGCCGCTGCTGGGCACCGATGCGTTCCAGGAACTGGACGTGTTCGGCCTGACGATGCCGATCGTCAAGCACAGCTGGCTGGTGCGCAGCGTCGATGACCTGCCGCGCGTGGTGGCCGATGCTTTCCGCATCGCCCGCGAAGGCCGTCCCGGCCCGGTGCTGATCGATCTGCCCAAGGACGTGCAGCTGGCCGATGCCAGCCACCTGCCGGCGCATGTGCCGGCCAATGTGGAACCGCCGCCGGCTCCCGCCGACGCGGCCATCGCCGAGGCCATCGCGGCTCTGGCGGCGGCCGAGAAGCCGGTGGTCTACGCCGGTGGTGGCATCGCCCTGGGCGATGCCGTGCAGGACCTGCGCGAATTCGTCGAAGCCAGCGCCATCCCCACCGTGATGACCCTGCGTGGGCTGGGCGCGCTGCCTCCCCAGCACCCGCAGTCGCTGGGCATGCTGGGCATGCACGGCACCCGCGCGGCGAACATGGCCGTGCAGGAAAGCGATCTGCTGCTGGTGCTGGGTGCGCGCTTCGATGATCGGGCGACCGGCAAGCTGGCCGAGTTCGCACCGTTTGCCCGCGTGGTGCACATCGATGCCGATGCGTACGAGATCTCCAAGCTGCGCAGCGCCGATGTCGCCGTACCCGGCAACGTCGGCCACGCCATCCGCGCCCTGCGTGCGGCCTTCCCCTCCCCCAAGGCCCACCAGGACGCATGGCGCAAGCGCTGCGCACAGCATCGCGATCGCTTCGCCGCGCGCTACGACGCACCCGGCCAGCACATCTACGCCCCGGCGCTGCTGAAGCGCCTGAGCGAACTGGCGCCGGCCGATACGGTGGTCGCCTGCGACGTCGGCCAGCACCAGATGTGGGTTGCGCAGCACTGCCGCTTCACTCATCCGCGCAACCACCTGACCAGCGGTGCACTGGGCACGATGGGCTTCGGCCTGCCGGCGGCGATGGGCGCGCAGTTCGCCTGCCCCGAGCGCACGGTGGTGCTGGTGTCCGGCGATGGCAGCTTCATGATGAACGTGCAGGAGCTGGCGACCATCGCCCGCTGCCGCCTGCCGGTGAAGATCATCCTGCTGGACAACAGTTCGCTGGGCATGGTGCGGCAGTGGCAGGAACTGTTCTTTGCCGAGCGTTACAGCGAGATCGACCTGTCCGACAACCCGGACTTCGTCGCCCTGGCCAAGGTGTTCGGCATCGCGGCCACGCGCATCGACGCACGTGATGACGTCGAAGGTGGCCTGGCCGCGCTGCTGGCCGAACCCGGCCCGGCCCTGCTGCACGTGGCCATCGATGCACGCGCGAACGTGTGGCCGCTGGTACCGCCCAATACCGCCAACAGCACCATGCTGGAAAGCAACCCTGCACATGCACGCCAGGAGATCCCCAATGCAATACCGGCTTGACCTGGTGCTGCAACCGGCCGAGGGCGCGCTGCTGCGCGTGATCGGCATGGCCGAACGCCGCGGTTTCGCGCCGCGCGCGATCACCGGTGCGCCGGTGGCCGCCGATGATGGCCGTTGGCACCTGCAACTGGTGGTGGACAGCCAGCGCCCGCCGGAAACGCTGTGCCGGCAGATGGAAAAGATCTACGACTGCGTTTCGGTGCAGATGACCGCACTGGAAGGAGCATCCGCATGAACGCCCGTACCGTTTGCAACACGGTGCCGGTACGGAGGCGTCTTCTTCGCCGCCCGTGCCCGCATGCGGTGGTCGGCAACACCCTGCTGGTGGCCCATGCCGGCCGCTGACGCCAGCAAGGAAAGCGATGTCGGCGACGTAACCGTTGCCGACGTACTGGCTGCGCAGGCCCGCCTGCGCCGCTTCCTGCCGCCCACGCCGCTGCATCATGCCGAGCGCTTCGGCACCTGGCTGAAGCTGGAAAACCTGCAGCGCACCGGCTCGTACAAGGTGCGCGGCGCGCTGAATGCCCTGCTGGCCGCCCGCGAACGTGGCGATACCCGGCCGGTGATCTGCGCCTCGGCCGGCAACCACGCCCAGGGCGTGGCCTGGGCCGCCTATCGCCTGGATGTGCCGGCCATCACCGTGATGCCGCATGGCGCACCGGCCACCAAGATCGCTGGCGTCGCCCATTGGGGTGCAACGGTGCGACAGCACGGCAACAGCTATGACGAGGCCTATGCGTTCGCCGTCGAACTGGCGCAGCGCCACGGCTACCGATTCCTGTCCGCCTTCGACGATGCCGATGTCATCGCCGGCCAGGGCACCGTCGGCATCGAGCTGGCCGCACACGCGCCCGACGTGGTGATCGTACCGATCGGCGGTGGCGGCCTGGCATCCGGTGTCGCCCTGGCGCTGAAGTCGCAGGGCGTGCGCATCGTCGGCGCGCAGGTCGAGGGGGTCGATTCGATGGCCCGCGCGATCCGCGGCGACGTGCGCGAGATCAATCCCGTGGCGTCGCTGGCCGATGGGGTGCGGGTGAAGATCCCCGGTTTCCTGACCCGTCGCCTGTGTACCTCGCTGCTGGACGACGTGGTGATCGTGCGCGAAGCCGAGCTGCGCGAGACCCTGGTGCGGCTGGCACTGGAAGAACACATCATCGCCGAAGGCGCCGGTGCGCTGGCACTGGCCGCCGGCCGTCGCGTCGCCGGGCGCCGCAAGTGCGCGGTCGTCTCCGGCGGCAACATCGACGCCGGCGTGCTCGCCGGCCTGCTCACCGACATCCGCCCACGCCCGCCACGCAAGCCGCGCCGGCGCCGGGCAGAAACCCCGCGCTCGCCCGGCAAGGCGATCGCCATCGCTTTTCCCACGCCTTCCCCTTCCCCCCTGCAAGCCGTCGCACCCGCTGTCGAGGAGATTTCCCTGTGACCACCATCGAACGAATTACCACCCCGCGCATCCGCATCTTCGACACCACCCTGCGTGACGGCGAGCAGTCCCCCGGCTGCAGCATGAGCCCGCCGCAGAAGCTGGTGATGGCGCGTGCGCTGGACGAACTGGGCGTGGACATCATCGAGACCGGCTTCCCGGCCAGCTCGCAGTCCGACCGCGAAGCGATGGCCCTGATCGGCCGCGAACTGCGCCGTCCGAGCCTGAGCCTGGCGGTGCTGTCGCGCTGCCTGCAGGCCGACATCGAAACCTCGGCGCGTGCGCTGGAAGCCGCTGCCAACCCGCGCCTGCATGTATTCCTGTCGACCAGCCCGCTGCACCGTGAGCACAAGCTGCGGATGACCCGCGAGCAGGTACTGGAATCGGTACGCAGGCACGTAGCGCTGGCCCGCTCCTACATCGATGACGTGGAGTTCTCCGCCGAGGATGCCACCCGCACCGAACTGGACTACCTGATCGAGGTCTCGCGCGTGGCGATCGCTGCCGGAGCCACCACCATCAACCTGCCCGACACCGTCGGCTTCACCACGCCGGAAGAGATCCGCACGATGTTCCAGCAGGTCATCGCTGGCGTCGCCGATGTGCCGAACGCGGCCAACGTGATCTTCAGCGCCCACTGCCACAACGATCTGGGCCTGGCCGTGGCCAACTCGCTGGCCGCCATCGAAGGCGGCGCGCGCCAGGTCGAATGCACCGTCAACGGCATCGGTGAGCGCGCCGGCAACTGCTCGCTGGAAGAGATCGCGATGGTGCTGAAGGTGCGCCAGGCTTTCTACGAGCAGGACACCGCCATCGATACCCCGCGCATTGTCGGCACCTCGCAGCTGCTGCAGCGCCTGGTCGGCATGCCGGTACAGCGCAACAAGGCCATCGTGGGTGCCAATGCCTTCGCCCATGAGTCGGGCATCCATCAGCACGGCATGCTGCGCCACCGCGGCACCTACGAAATCATGCGTCCGGAAGACGTGGGCTGGGAAGATTCGCAGATGGTGCTGGGCCGCCACAGTGGCCGCGCTGCCGTCGAAGCGCGCCTGCGCGCGCTGGGCTTCTGGCTGGAAGAAGACGAGCTGAAGCTGGTGTTCGAGCAGTTCAAGGGACTGTGCGAGCAGCAGCGTGTTGTCACCGATGCCGACCTGCAGACGCTGATGCAGGGCGGCTCCAATGCCCAGGGCTACCGTCTGGCTTCGATGACCATCAGCGATGTCGGCAGCCGCGCCAACGCGCTGGTCGAACTGTCCGACCCGGACGGCAACCGCGTGGCCGAGACCGCGCAGGGCGACGGCCCCGTCGATGCGCTGTTCGGCGCGTTGTCGGCCGCCACCGGCGTGCAGCTGATGCTGGACAGTTACCACGTGCACAGCGTCGGCATCGGTGCCGACGCGCGTGGCGAAGCCAACCTGAGCGTACGCCACGAAGGCGTGGAGTACGACGGCACCGGCACCAGCAAGGACATCATCGAAGCGTCCGCGCTGGCCTGGCTGGACGTGGCCAACCGTCTGCTGCGCCAGCGCCAGGCCAACGCCGGCATCAGTACTGAATCACCTGCCACCGCCACCGCCTGAGGAATGTGAGATGAGCGCCTTCGACACCGCAACCACCGCCAGCAGCGCTGGCCAGCAGTGGAATGCCCAGGACTATGCGATCGATGCCGGCTTCGTGCCGACCCTCGGTGGCGCCGTTGCGCGCCTGCTCGATGCGCGTGCCGGTGAGCGCATTCTCGACCTGGGTTGTGGCGATGGCGTGCTCACCACCGAACTGGCCCTCAGCGGCGCACACCTGCAGGGCGTCGATGCCTCGCCGGAAATGGTGATAGCCGCGCGTGCGCGGGGCGTCGATGCGCAGGTGATGGACGGCCACGCCCTGGCCTTCGACGGTGCGTTCGATGCGGTGTTCAGCAACGCCGCCCTGCATTGGATGCCCGACCCGGATCGCGTGCTGGAGGGCGTGCGCCGCGCCCTGCGCCCCGGCGGGCGCTTCGTCGCCGAGTTCGGCGGCCATGGCAACGTGGCCACGATCACTGCCGCCGTGCAGGCCGCGCGCGTCGCCCATGGCCATGGTGCCAGCGCATTCCAGTGGTACTTCCCCACCGCCGATGCCTACGCAGACCGCCTGCGCCAGCATGGCTTCCAGGTGCAGCTGATCGAATGCCTGCCGCGACCGACCGCGCTGCCGACCGGCGTTGCCGGCTGGCTGCGGGTATTCGCCGCTCCACTGCTGGACGACCTGCCGGCCGAGGCGCGCGCCACGGTGCGCGATGCCGCCACTGCCCTGCTGGCCGACCTGCCGCGCAATGCCGCCGGCCAGCCGCTGGCCGACTACGTGCGCCTGCGCGTGCTCGCGCGGCGCCGCTGACCTGCTCCTGTTACTTTCTCTTCGATGCTCGTTACTCCGTACTCCTGCCAGGCAAACGCATGACTTCCGCACCCCGCACCCTGTACGACAAACTGTGGGACGCCCACGTGGTGGTTCCAGAAACCGACAGCGCGCCCGCCGTGCTGTATATCGACCTGCACCTGATCCATGAAGTGACCTCGCCGCAGGCCTTCACCGAGCTGCGCGAGCGTGGCCTGAAGCCGCGCCGTCCGGATCGGACCAAGGCCACGATGGACCATTCAACGCCGACCCTGCCGGCCGCTGCCGACGGTACGCTGCCCTACGCCAGTGCCGCCTCCGAAGCACAGGTCGCGATGCTGGCGCGCAACTGCGCCGAGCACGGCATCGAACTGTTCGACATGGCCTCGGACAACCGCGGCATCGTCCACGTGATCGCACCGGAACAGGGCTTCACCCAGCCGGGCATGACCATCGTCTGCGGCGACAGCCACACCTCCACCCACGGCGCATTCGGGTCGCTGGCCTTCGGCATCGGCACCAGCGAAGTCGGCCATGTGCTGGCCACGCAGTGCCTGCTGCAGCGCAAGGCGAAGACGCTGGCGATCACCGTCGATGGCAAGGTCGCACCGGGTATCGGCGCCAAGGACGTGGTCCTGCACATCATCGGCGTGATCGGCGTCAATGGCGGCACCGGGCACGTGATCGAGTTCCGCGGCAGCACCATCGAAGCGATGGACATGGAACAGCGCATGACCCTGTGCAACATGTCGATCGAAGCCGGTGCACGCGCCGGCATGGTCGCTCCCGACCAGGTGACATTCGACTTCGTCGCCAACACGCCGCGTGGCCCCAAGGGCGCCGACTTCGACGCTGCCGTTGCCCGCTGGACGCAGCTGCGCAGCGATGAAGGCGCGCGCTTCGACAGCGAGGTGCACATCGATGCCGCCGATATCCGCCCGACCCTGACCTGGGGCACCCACCCCGGCACCGCCATCGCGGTGGATGCGCCGATCCCGGCGGCCAACGATGCCGCCGCGCAGAAGGGTCTGGATTACATGCACTTCCAGGCGGGACAGACGCTGGCCGGCACGCCCGTGGACGTGGTGTTCGTCGGCTCCTGCACCAATGGCCGGCTGAGCGACATGCGCGAAGTGGCACAGGTGCTGCGTGGCCGTCGCATCGCCGAGCGCGTGCGCATGCTGGTGGTGCCTGGTTCTGAAATCGTCAAGCGCCAGGCCGAGGCCGAAGGCATCCATGAGATCGTGCGCGCGGCCGGTGCCGAATGGCGCGAGCCGGGCTGTTCGATGTGCATCGCCATGAATGGCGACCTGGTCGCCCCCGGCCAACTGGCGGTCAGCACCAGCAACCGCAACTTCGAAGGCCGCCAGGGCCCGGGCTCGCGCACGCTGCTGGCCTCGCCGATGAGTGCTGCCTGGGCCGCTGTGCAGGGCCACGTCGCCGATGCCCGTGAACTGTTCACCCAGGAGGTGGCCTGATGAGCGGCTTCCGCACCCTGAGCTCGGCCAGCGTGGTGCTGCGCCAGACCAACATCGACACCGACCAGATCATTCCGGCGCGTTTCCTGTCCACCACCGAACGTGCTGGCCTGGGCCGCAATGCGTTCAACGATTGGCGCTGGCAGGCCGATGGCTCGCCCGTGGCGGACTTCGCCTTCAACCAACCGCACAATGCCGGCCGCAGCATCCTGCTGGCCGGGCGCAACTTCGGCTGCGGCTCATCGCGCGAACATGCGCCGTGGGCACTGACCGATCTCGGCCTGCGTGCCATCGTCAGCAGCGAGATCGCCGACATCTTCCGCGGCAATTCGCTGAAGAACGGCCTGCTGCCGATCGTACTGGACGAGGCCGACGTGCAGCTGCTGATGCAGCGCCCTGACGATGAGCTGACCATCGACGTTGCGGCGCGCGAGCTGCGCACGCCCGATGGCCGCGTCTACTCCTTCCCGTTGGACGGCTTCTCGCAGACCTGCCTGCTGGAAGGCGTCGATCAACTGGGTTATCTGTTGGGCCGTGTCCCTGAAATCGAACGTTACGAGAGTGAGCATGCACGCTGAAATTGTTGTCCTGCCCGGTGATGGCATCGGCCCGGAAGTGGCCGCCGCCGCGGTCGCCGTTCTGAACGCCGTCGCCAAGCGCTTCAACCACACCTTCACCTTCAGCGAGCACGACATCGGTGGCATCGCCATCGACCGCCACGGCGAACCGCTGCCGGCGTCGACCCTGGCCGCCTGCCAGGCCGCCAATGCTGTGCTGCTGGGCGCCGTGGGCGGGCCGAAGTGGTCCGACCCGAACGCCAAGGTCCGCCCGGAACAGGGCCTGCTGGCGATCCGCAAGGCGCTGGGCCTGTATGCCAACCTGCGTCCGGTGCGCACCCATGAAGCCGCACTCCACGCCTCGCCGATCAAGGCCGAGCTGCTGCAGGGCGTGGACTTCGTCGTGGTGCGCGAACTGACCGGTGGCATCTACTTCGGCGACAAGACCCGCGATGCCGACAGCGCAAGCGATCTGTGCCGCTACACCGTGGCCGAGATCGAGCGTGTGCTGCGCAGTGCCTTCCGGTTGGCGCAGCAGCGTCGAGGCAAGGTCACTTCGGTGGACAAGGCCAACGTGCTGGAAACCTCACGCCTGTGGCGTGACGTGGCCGCGCGCATCGGCCGCGAGGAATTCCCGGACGTGGCGCTGGAACACCAGCTGGTCGATTCCATGGCGATGCATCTGCTGGCCAAGCCACGCGAGTACGACGTGATCGTGACCGAGAACATGTTCGGCGACATCCTCACCGATGAGGCCTCGATGCTGGCCGGTTCGCTGGGCCTGCTGCCATCGGCATCGCTGGGCGAGCCGGGTGCGGTGGGTATCTACGAGCCGATCCACGGCTCGGCACCGGACATCGCCGGCAAGGGCATCGCCAACCCGTACGCGACGATCTTCAGCGCGGCGATGCTGCTGCGCCATTCGCTGGGGCTGGAAGACGAAGCAGCAGCGGTGGAAGCGGCGGTGCACGTGGTGCTGGACGATGGCGTGTTCACCGCAGACCTGGCCGCCAAGGGCCACGCGGTGAGCACGGCGACGGCCACCGACGCGGTGCTGGCCAAACTGGGATGAATGATCGGGGTACCGGACGGCGTCCGGTACCCGTTCTCTCTGCGCATCCCGCACTGACTCACTCAGTGCGGGATGTTCGCGCTCTGCGGATCGCTCGCGGCCGCGCGCATCTGCGAGCTGCTGCATCCGGTCAGGACAGTGCCGTCGTCAGCTCTGGCCACCACGCGTTCATGGATTCGGATGCTGCCTGAAGGCAAGCCGCTGCGCGACGCTTCGCGTTGCCAGACCTGCACGCCGGCCTGCTGGTGAGCAGTTGTCAGACCGGCATCGAGCAACACGCTTGCCACGTTGATTCTGCCAAGGTCTGCAGCGAACAGGCCGGCCGGTGCGGCCAGCACCTTGTCGGTGGCGATGCCCTGGATCTGCAGCGGCGTCTGCAGTTCGATCTGGAAGAGGGGAAGCACCGTGCCGTTGATCGCATGCGTGGGTGGCGACACTGCGTGCACCTCTGCCGGCCATTCGCTCTGCGGCTGTTCCATCACCTGCTGCAGCAAGCGCCCGACGCGGCGCAGGGCCGCATCGTCGGCACGGCACTCGATGGCCGCTGTGAGGTCATTGGCATCTGCACGCTGCTGCCGATCCAGTGGCAACGTTCCCTGCGTGCTGGCAGATTGGGCAGTACATCCCAACCGATAGCCGTCGCCATCGCTGCTCACCATGATCGACGTGGCCGACGTGTTGCCATCAACCGATCGTGCGGACCACACCCGGAAGGGCTCACGCAGCGTGCTCGACTGCAGCTGCAGGCCATGGCGGGCAACGATACGATCACGCGCTGCAGCATCGATGGTAATGGACAACCCCTGCGCGTCTGCGAATACGCGCTGGGTCCGGACGCCCTGCGCGGTCAACGGCACCGGCATATCGATGACCGTCACCGAAGCAGCGTCGGCGTCTCCGGCCTGCTCGAAATGCCAGTCACGCAGATGCAACGGGCGACCGGCCGGATCGCCGTAACGTGCCGCCCGCAGGGTGCTGGCGACGGTCTGCCGGGTATCTGTACTGGCACGGCATTCGAGCACGGCGAGCAGGTTCTGCTGGAAGCGCAGGGCCTCGGTCTGCGCCGGCTCTGCATCGGCATGACCGCAGCAGGCAACCAGCATCAGCACGCAAGCGCGGATCGTGCGAGGGAACATGCAGGCTCTCCGGCCCCGGGACAGCCCGCTATTGTGCCCGTGAACGCCCTGAAGCTGTCCACTTGGGGATCAACAGTAGATCCACGCCATGCGTGGATGAAGCCAAGAGCATCCACGCATGGCGTGGATCTACTGCGCGAACCCAAGCCTCGCGTGTCTCTACTTGGTGGTGTAACCGCCGTTGACGAGGATGGTCTGCCCGGTCATCCACCAACCGTCGGTCACCAGGAAGCGGATCCACGGCACGATGTCGGCGATGTCGGTCAGGCCGGTACGGGTGAACGCCGACAGCGCCGCGGCGGTCTTGTGATACGCCTGCGCATCGGCACTCTCGGCCGGATAGAAGAACGGCGTATCCATCGGTCCGGGGCCGATCGCGGTCACCGAAATCCCGCGCTCGCCAAACTCCTTCGACGCTGCGCGGGTGAAGTGTTCCACCGGCGCCTTGGTGCCCGCGTAGCTGGAGTAGAACGGCGTGAACGCGCCCAGCAGGGACGTGACCAGCGTGCAGATGCGGCCGCCGTCGTTGACATGGCGCCCTGCCTCCTTGAGGAAGAAGAAGGCCGTCTTCGCATTGACCGCGCTCATCTGGTCGTACTCCGCTTCGCTGATGTCCAGCATCGGCTTCTTCAGCACTTTGCCGACGGTGTTGATGGCGATGTCGGGGCGACCGACGGCGGCGACCGCGTCGGCGAACAGGCGCTCCATCGCAGCGGCCGAGGTCAGATCGGCCTGCAGGGCCACGGCCTTGCTGCCAGCGGCCTGCACCGCAGCGACGGTGGCTTCCGCATCGGCCTGGGTAGCAGCGCTGTTGTAGTGGATGACGATGGCCTTGGCGCCCTGTACGGCGAAGTCGCGGGCGATCAGCCCGCCGAGGTTCTTGGCACCGCCGGCGATCAGCACGGTCTTGCCCTGGATACGGTGGTCGGTCATGGCATCGGTCTCGGGAAGAGGCTGCCGGGCTGGCAACCCTGTGCCGACGACGATATCGTGCAGAAATTGCGGATAAAGACCGCAACATTGACTTAACTTTCCAAAGCGGGCGAACAATGGACCGGATCGAGCGTTTCCGCATCTTTGCCCGGGTGGTGGAGTGCACCAGCTTCACCCGCGCCGCCGACCAGCTCGGCCTGCCCCGCTCCACCGTCTCGGCGGCCGTGGCGGAACTCGAGCAGCGCCTGGGCACGCGCCTGCTGCAGCGCTCCACCCGCAGGGTCTCCACCACCCACGATGGCGACACCTTCTACGTGCGCTGCCTGCGCCTGATCGCCGAGGTGGAAGACGCCGAGTCGCTGTTCCGCCAGGACGACGCACAGCCGAGTGGCCTGTTGAAGATCGATGTACCCAGCCGGATCGGCCGCCGCATCATCGCCCCGGTGCTGCCGGACTTCTTCGCACGGCACCCCCAGGTCGAGCTGGACCTGGGCATGACCGATCGCGCGGTGAATCTGATCGAGGACGGCTGCGATGCGGTGCTGAGGGTGGGGCAGCTGGGCGACTCCAGTCTGGTGGCCCGCACGCTGGGCCAGCTGGACTTCGTCAACGTTGCCGCGCCGGCGTACCTGCACGCGCACGGCGTGCCACAGCACCCCACCGACCTGCAGCAGCACCGCGCGGTGAACTATGCGTCGCCGACCACGGCGCGGATGGAACCGTGGGAATGGCAAGACGGCGACCAGCTGCGCACGCTGCCGATGACGGGCTGGGTGCGGGTGAACAGCGCCGAGGCGTCGATTGCCTGCTGCGTCGCGGGGCTGGGACTGCTGCAGATTCCACGCTACGACGTGCAGGCCGAACTGCAAACCGGTGCGCTGGTGGAAGTGATGCCCCAGTACGCGGCGCAGCCGCTGCCGGTGACCCTGTTGCTGCCGCACCGGCAGCATCGCGCGCAACGTGTGCAGGTGTTCCTGGATTGGCTGGTGCCGCTGCTGCGTGAGCGGCTGCAGTTGCAGGGGTGATCGGCCGGGCGGCTGCCCGGCGCCCGCAGATGCAACTGCAACTGCAAAAGCCAGAGCGGCTCTGGGTTGTTGCTTGGTTGGCGGGGAGGGGGGCAGCTGGCGGGACACGCCGCAAGTACGTCCCTGTAGGCTCGGCCACGGCATCCATGCCGTGGACGGTCCCGCCAGCTGCCCCCTCCCCGCCTCCGACAATTTCCCGATGACGGTTGGTGGATCCACGCCATGCGTGGATGAGGTGTATCCGACCCCAACCATCAGCACGCGGCTGCTGCTGTTGCTTTTCGCTCTTCTTCTTTCTCTTCCTGTGGTGGAGGCCACAGGACACTGTCCGTGGCCGGGTGGGCAGGTGGGCTGGGGGCGTAAGCGCCATGGATGGCGCGCCCGAGCCTACAGGGACGTACTTGCGGCGTCCCCCAGCCCACCTGCCCACCCGGCCAACCACGGCACTACTGCCACCACCGCAGAGGGGGCTCAGCCCGGTGGCCGGGAAACCCGGGGCATCACGCCCCGGATTCGTCCGGCTTGACCCGGAACCACGCTGCATACAGCGCCGGCAGGAACACCAGCGTCAGGACCGTGCCGACAATCAATCCACCCATGATCGAAATCGCCATCGAGCCATAGAAAGCGCTGCGCGACAGTGGGATCATCGCCAGCACCGCCGCCAGCGCGGTCAGCACGATCGGGCGGAAACGCCGCACCGTCGCATCGATGATCGAATGCCAGCGGTCATGCCCGGCATCGATGTCCTGCTGGATCTGGTCGATCAGGATCACCGAGTTGCGCATGATCATGCCCGCCAGCGCGATGGTGCCCAGCAGCGCCACGAAGCCGAACGGCGCGCGGAACAGCAACAGGAACAGCGTCGCGCCGATGATGCCCAGCGGAGCGGTCACCAGCACCATCGCCGCACGCGAGAAGCTGCGCAGCTGCAGCATCAGCAACGTGGCCACCACGATCAGGAACAGCGGCATGCCGGCCTTGATCGAGTTCTGCCCGCGCGCCGAATCCTCCACCGAGCCGCCGGTCTCCAGCAGGTAGCCGCTGGGCAGGTCGGCACGGATGCCATCCAGGGTCGGCACGATCTGCTGCACCACGTCCAGCGGCTGCATGCCATCGCTGATGTCGGCACGCACGGTCACCGTCGGCAGACGGTTGCGGTGCCAGATGATGCCGTCCTCGAAGGCGTATTCCAGCCGCGCGACCTGCGACAGCGTCACCGCAGTGCCACTGCTGGTCGGAATCGCCAGGCTGCCGAGCAGGTCCAGCTGCGCGCGCTCGTTGTCCGGGCCACGCAGCAGCATCTCGATCTGGCGGTTGCCTTCGCGATAGGTGCTCACGCTCATGCCCGACAACGAGCTGCTGAGGAACTGGCTGACCTGCGCACTGCTGACGCCCAGCGCGCGGGCGCGGTCCTGGTCGATCACCAGCCGCACCACCTTGCTCGGCTCGCTCCAGTCCAGGTTCACGTTCATCACATGCGGGTTCTCGCGCACCTTGGCCTCGACCTGGCGCGCGATCGCCTGCACCTGCGCGATGTGCTCGCCGGACACGCGCATCTGCACCGGATAACCGACCGGCGGACCATTCTCCAGGCGCGTCACCCGCATCTGCACATCCGGGAACTGACTGATCACGTCCTTCAGCATCCAGTCGCGGGTCGATTCGCGGGCCTTGGCGTCTTCGGTGAGCACCACGAACTGGGCGAAGTTGGTGGCCGGCAGCTGCTGGTCCAGCGGCAGGTAGAAGCGCGGCGAACCGGTGCCGACGTAGGCCACGTAGTTGCTGACGCCTTCGCGCCCCTTCAGCAGCTTCTCCAGCTTGTCGGCCTGTGCCTGGGTCGCGGCCAGCGACGCACCTTCGGCCAGCTCGATGTCCACCATAAGTTCCGGGCGGGTCGAGTCGGGGAAGAACTGCTGTGGCACGAAGCGGAACAGCATCAACGAACCGATGAACAGTGCAATGGTCGCAGCGATCACCCACCAGCGATGGCGCAGGCAGGTATCCAGGAACGCCCGGAAGCGCGTGTAGAACGGCCGCTGGTACGGATCATGATCGTGCGCATGCTCCTTCGGTGCGATCCAGCGCGCGAGTGACGGATGCCGGTCGGCCCACTGCAGGCGCTTGGCGCGCCAGCGGCCGGCCAGGCTGTCCGGCTTCGGCAGCTGCGGGTTGAACAGGTCCGGCAGCATCTTGTCACCCAGGTACGGGATGAACAGCACTGCCGCGATCCACGACACCACCAGCGCGATGGTCACCACCTGGAACAGCGAACGGGTGTACTCACCCGTGCTGGATGCCGCCGTGGCGATGGGCAGGAAGCCAGCGGCAGTGATCAGGGTACCGGTCAGCATCGGGAAGGCGGTGGATTCCCAGGCGAAACTGGCCGCGCGCAGGCGGTCGTAGCCCTGCTCCATCTTGGTGGCCATCATCTCCACCGCGATGATCGCATCGTCCACCAGAAGGCCCAGTGCCAGCACCAGTGCACCCAGCGAAATCTTGTGCAGGCCGATATCGAAGTAGTGCATGACGAAGAAGGTCATCGCCAGCACCAACGGGATGGTCACGCCCACCACCAGGCCGGTACGCAGGCCCAGCGAGAAGAAGCTGACCAGCAGCACGATCACCACCGCTTCGGTGAGCACCTGCACGAACTCGCCCACCGACTCTTCCACCGCATGCGGCTGGTCGGACACCTTGCGCAGCTGCATGCCGGCCGGCAGGGTCTTCTGCAGGCGTTCGAACTCGGCATCCAGGGTGGCACCGAGCTTGAGGATGTCTCCGCCGTCCTTCATCGCCACCGCCAGGCCGATCGCATCCTGGCCCATGAAGCGCATCTTCGGCGAGGCCGGATCGGCAAAGCCACGCTTGACCTCGGCGATGTCGCCCAGATGCAACGTGCGTTCGCCGGCCTGGATCGGGAATTTGCGGATGTCCTCGATCGAATCGAACTGACCGGTCACGCGCAGCTGCACGCGGTCGGTCGGGGTTTCGAAGAAGCTGGTGGCGCTGACCGCGTTCTGGTCGGCCAGCGCCTGCTGCACCTGCTGCAGCGATACGCCCAGCGTGGCCAGCTTGGTGTTGGACAGCTCGATCCACACCTTCTCGTCCTGCAGGCCGACCAGGTCGATCTTGCCGACGTCGGGCACGCGCTGCAGCTCCAGCTGGATGCGGTCGGCATAGTCGCGCATCACCGCGTAGTCGAAGCCTTCGCCGGTCAACGCGTAGATGTTGCCGAAGGTGTCGCCGAACTCATCGTTGTAGAAGGGCCCGACGATCTCCCTCGGCAGCGTCGCGCGGATATCGCCCACGCGCTTGCGCACCTGGTACCACAGGTCCGGGATCTGCTTGGAGCGCAGGCTGTCGCGCGCCATGAAGATCACCTGCGATTCGCCCGGCCGCGAGTACGAACGGATGAATTCGTACTCGCCGGTGTTCATCAACGCTTTTTCGATCGGCTCGGTCACCTGCCGCGAGACCTGCTCGGCGGTGGCGCCCGGCCACATCGTGCGTACCACCATCGCCTTGAAGGTGAAGGGCGGATCTTCGGACTGGCCCAGGTGCTTGTAGGACCAGGCACCGATGACGGCGAACGCCAGCATCGCGAACAACACCAGCGCACGGTTGCCCAGCGCCCATTCGGAGAGATTGAAGCGGCGCACGGGTCAGTGCCCCTTGCCTGCGGCCGGCGCCGGCTTGGCGGCCGACGGTGCCAGCACCGGGCGGTTCTGGCGGTCGACCGGCGTCACCACCTGGCCTTCGCGCAGCAGATGGCCGCCGGCAGCGACCACCCAGTCCGTCGCGCCCACGCCGGACACGACCGGCACGGCCTGCGCGCCGTAGGCACCCACCTGCACCGGCGTTGCCTTCAATGCACCGTTGGACGGATTGACCACCCACACGCTGGCCTTGCCATCACTGCCGCGCAGCACAGCCGCCAGCGGCAGCTGCAACGCACCACTGCGCCCGGCGGTGGCAAACACCCGCGCACTCTGGCCCAGTTCCACTTCGCTCAGTGCTTCCGGCGCCAGGCTCACGCGCGTGGCATAGGTGCGCGCCTGTGCATCGGCGGCCGGGGCGATCTCGCGCAGGGTACCCGGCAGCAGCTGGCCCGGGCGGTTCCATAGTTCCACCTGCACCGACTGGCCGACCTTGTAGTCGCGGATGCTGCTTTCCGGCAGCGCGATCAGCACCTCACGGCCACCATCGGCGGCCAGGGTGAACACCGTCTGCCCCGCGCTCACGACCTGGCCGGCTTCGGCCTGGCGGCTGGCGATCACGCCATCGGCGGGTGCGCGCAGCTGCGCGTACTCGGCCTGGTTGCGGGCCACGGCGAGGTTGGCCCGGGCGGCGTTGGCCTGGCCCTGTGCAGCCTTGAATGCCGCCGTCTGCTGGTCCAGTGCCGAGCGGCTCACCAGCTGGTCTTCCGCCAGCTTGGCATAGCGCTTCTGGTCATCGCGCGCACGCACCAGGTCTGCTTCCGCCGCCGCCAGCTGCGCCTGCGACGCCGCCGCCTGCGAGGCGTAGTCGGCCGCATCCAGCTCGGCCAGCAGCTGGCCCTTCTTCACCCGCTCGCCTGCGTCGACGAGGCGCCTGACCAGGTTGCCGCCAACCCGGAACGACAGTGGGCTTTCCTGGCGGGCACGCACCTCGCCGGGGTAGGCGGCCGCGGCCTGTCCATCCTGCGTGGTGGGATGCACCACCAGCACCGGGATGGCCGCCGCCGGCTCGGCGGCCTGCTTGCCGCACGCTGCCAACACCACGACCAGTACGCCTACGCCCAACCAACGCATGTTTTTCATGAGGTACAGGACCTGAAAAGAAATCCGGGGGGAACGCGCCGGCAACATACTGTTGCAACGCGGACATTAGTGAACCAGCCGGTATAGTATAAATATCGAACCGCTTGGTCTAGTATTAGCGGAATGAGTTCTCCCACTTCCCGAAAGCCGACGGCCAAGCCCGCTGCCAAGGCTGCCGGTCCCGGGCGCCCCAAGGATCTGGGCAAGCGCGCGGCAATACTCGAGGCAGCCAAGACACTGTTCATTGAACAGGGCTACAGCGGCGTGAGCATGGACAGCATTGCTGCCCAGGCCGGCGTCTCGAAGCTGACCGTTTACAGCCATTTCGGCGACAAAGAGACCCTGTTCTCCGAAGCTGTGCAGTCCAAGTGCATCGAGATGCTGCCCGACGCGCTGTTCGTGGCCGACGTCGAAGGCCCCCTGCGTGACCAGTTGCTGGGCATCGGCATGGCGTTCTTCGAGATGATCACCTCCGACGCGGCCCTGTCGATCCAGCGGATGATGATGGCGCCGGAGACCGACGAGCGCCTGCGTGAACTGTTCTGGCAGGCGGGCCCGCAACGCACCTGCGAGGCACTGGCCGACTTCATGCGTTCGCGTGCCGAGCGCGGCGAACTGGATATCCCCGACTGCTACATCGCCGGCCAGCAGTTCCTGACCCTGGTGAAGGGCGAAGTGCACATGCATATGATGTGCGGCATGCCACTGTCCCCCGTCGAGACCGATGCTGCGATCCATGTGGCCGCCAGTGTGGATTTCTTCCTGCGCGCCTACGCGCCGCGGGGGGCTGGGAATGCTGGATAACCAAAACTGAACGAACCGGAGGTCGCGATGACTTCCGGCACTGCGACCCCGGCCACCCCGCAGCTGATGCTCTGGGCGCGCCGCCGGCCTCCGGCACCGGTAAAATGGCCGGCCCACTGCGCTGGATTTGAACCTCATGACGATTGATTACGCCCACGCCCGCGAACTGATGGTGGAACAGCAGATCCGTCCCTGGGACGTGCTGGACATCAAGGTGCTCGACGTCCTGGCCCGCCTGCCGCGCGAGGCCTTCGTCGCCGACGCGCACCGGGCGCTGGCCTATGCCGATGTCGAACTGCCGATCGGCAACGGCCAGAAGATGATGAAGCCGGTCATCGAGGGCCGTACCCTGCAGGCACTGGATCTGCAGCCGGGTGACGAAGTGCTGGAAATCGGCACCGGCAGCGGCTTCCTGTCGGCCTGCATCGGCGCGCTGGCGCGCGACGTGCTGAGCCTGGAAATCGATCCGGAACTGGCCGCTGCTGCGCGCGCCCGCCTGGATGCCACCGGCCTGGGCACCAACGTGCGCGTGGAAGTGGCCGATGGCCTGGCCTGGCAGACCGAACGCCGCTTCGACGTGATCTGTGTCACTGGCGCCGTCGACGTGGTGCCGTCACAGTTTGCTTCGTGGTTGCGTCCGGGTGGTCGCCTGTATGTCATCCAGGGCCGTTCGCCGGCAATGGAAGCACTGCTGGTGAAGGCCGATGGCAGCACCGAGTCGCTGTTCGAGACCGATATCGATTACCTGCGTGGTGCCGCCCCGGCCCCCCAGTTCCACCTCTGAGTCCAAGGAAGCCGCAATGATCCGCCGATCCCTCGCTGTTGCGCTGGCCACTGCCCTGCTGCCGTTGTCCGCCCATGCCGCCGACCTGCTGCAGGTCTATGAAATGGCGCGCAATGGTGACCCGCAGCTGTCCGCCGCCGAATCCACCCGGCTGTACGACAAGGAAGGCGCCGTGCAGGCGCGTGCTGCCCTGCTGCCGCAGATCAATGGCCAGGCCCAGTTGAGCCGCACCCGCACCGAAGCCGACCATGACGCCAACTCCGGCACGGTCACCAGCAAGCGCCGCAACTACACGATCGACGGTTCGCAGACGCTGTTCAACTGGACGCAGATCAACAACCTGCGCTCGCAGCGCGAGCTGAGCAAGGCGGCTGATTTCACCCTCGACTCGGCCAACGACAACCTGATCGTGCGCACCTCGGCGGCCTACTTCAACGTGCTGGTGGCGATCGAATCGCTGAACGCCGCACAGACCAATGAAGCGGCCGCGAAGAAGCAGTTCGACTTCGCCGACAAGCGCCTGGAGGTGGGCCTGGCGCCGATCACCGACGTGCATGAAGCACGCGCCCAGTACGACCAGGCGCGCGCCAACACCATCGTTGCGCAGAACACCCTGGCCGATAACTACCAGGCCCTGACCGAACTGACCGGCCAGCCGGTGGTCAACCTGAAGGGCCTGCCGGCCGATTTCCGTCCGGAAGTGCCGGCCAACCGCGGCAACCTGGACCAGCTGGTGCAGCAGGCGACCACGCAGAATCCGGCACTGAAGGCGCAGGAGCTGAAGGTCGGTGCCGCCGAAGCCGGCGTGCAGGCCGCCCGTGGCGGTCACTACCCGACCCTGTCGCTGGGCGGCAGCTGGGGCAAGAGCGCGACCTGGGGCGACAGCGTCGGTGCCGGTTCGCTCTCCCCCGATGCACGCACCAACAGCATCGGCCTGACCCTGAGCGTGCCGATCTTCTCCGGCGGCGCCACCCAGTCCGGCGTGCGCCAGGCGCTGGCCCAGCGTGACATCGCCCAGGACGGTTTCGAGCAGCAGAAGCGCGCGCTGGACCGCAACACCCGCAATGCCTACCAGACTCTGGTGCAGGGCATCAGCGAAGTGGAAGCGCGCCGTTTGGCCGTGGTTTCCGCGCAGAGCGCCTACGATGCCTCGCAGGTTGGCCTGGAAGTGGGTACCCGCACCGTGCTGGACGTGATCCAGAACCAGCGCATCCTGTTCTCCGCACAGCTGGATTACGCGCAGGCCCGCTACAACTTCCTGCAGAACCGCCTGCTGCTGAGCCAGGCCGTGGGTGGCCTGGATGTCGCCGAACTGCAGGACATCAACCGCCTGCTGACCCAGGACGCGGGCAACCCGTCGACGACCACGAACTGAGTCGGCGCGACCGGCCTGGTCACAAAGCCACCCGCGAGGGTGGCTTTTTTATTGATTGCAGATGGCCTGCGGTGTGTGGGGGCGCTAGCGCGAACGCCCGGCGCGCCGACGCAACAGGACGCCTGCCAACACGACCGCCAGCACCACCAGCACCGGTAGAAACAGCCGCGACGTGACTGCCGGCAACAGGCACAGTGCGGTTGCCACTGGGGCGAGCACCATCGGGATCAGCCGTCGTTCGCCGGTCGCGGCCCGCACCTGCCACTGGCTGCGGGCAACGCCGAGGCACACGGCGGCCAGGACCAGCAGGCCTGCAGGCCCCGGCAGCTGTGGAAGCCACCCCTCCGGCAGCGACAGCGCCAACGCCGCCGACAGCACGGTCAGCGCCAGCGTCAGCAGCAAGCGCGCACCGGTACCCACTGCGCCGGACTTCGGCGGCCAGACTTCCACCCCCAGCCGCGCGGCCAACAGCAGCAGCACCAACTGCAGGGCCGCCAGCCCCGCGCCGCCCGCCAACGGCAACAGTGGCAGCAACCACTGCAGCTGCGGGATCCCCTGCAACGCCACCGACAGCGGCCGCGTGCTGGCCAACGCGGCAAACTCGACGAGGCCCGACTGCAGCGCAGCCAGTACCATCAGCCACAACATCGCCATCAGCACCGCTGCGCCGGCGGCTCTGGAAACCTGCGAACGAGGGCGCGGCACCCGCCCGGAAAACCCTGCCAGCAGGCCTGCACCCAGCAGGACGCCGAGCAATGCCACGCCCGCTGCCAGCACGCCACCCACCCCGAAGCGATAGGGCGCGGTAGCCGATGGCAGCCACGGAATCCAATGCGCGTAGTGCACATGGCGTGCTGCCAGCAACAACAGCAGCAGGCCCACGCCCAGCTTCACCGTCAACAGTGCACTGGCCAACAACAGCGCGCGCGGCGTCCGCAGCACTGCAGCGGCGGCCCCCAGCAGCAGCACCAGGATCGCCGCCGCCAGCGGCAAGGGCAGCCACTGCCCGGGTGCGGCGTCGATGACCTCGGCGGCTGCGTACAGATGACGCGCCATCGATTGCGCCAGCCCTGCGATGGTCGCCGTCAGTTCCAGCAGCAGGGCAATCACCAGTACGTCGGCAGGCAGCCTGCCCCAGGCGGCACGCAGCAGACCATGCAGACCCGAAGCCTCCGGCAGGCGCCGCATCGCCATGCGCAGGCAATACAGCATCGGCACTGCGCCCAACGCCGCCAGCAACAGGCTGAGGACAATGGCGGGCCCCGCCTGTGCCGCCGTGTGCTGCCCGACCAGGGCGACAACGCTGCCGCCCAACAGCAGGGTCAGCGCCACCACCAGCAGATGGTCGGTGCCCAGCCTCCCGGGCTTCGCGCTGGCGTGCAGCGCGCCTCCGTTGTCGCCGATCATTCAAAGCTCCCTTGATGTCGCCCAAGCGTGGTCGACAACAAGCTGGCAGCCTGACGCGGTAAGCGGAATCGGAATCTGCGCCATACGAACGATGATGTGACAGCTTGCACGCCGTGGTCGGCGCGAGCGGTCCAGCTACGACAGATTCACCACCATCAAGCAGACTTGATGCAGGCGTTCACGACAGCGCAAAGGCAGGGCGCCCTTGAAACACCTGAGGGCGACAGGCGAGGTCTCAGGCCAGCGGCGGCGGCAGGTGTGGAGCCACCAGCTGCAGGGTCCGCTGCAGCGCGCCGCGGCCATTGCTGACCAGCGTGCAACCGGCGCGGGCCATGTCTTCGCGCGCCTGCACGTCGTCGAGCAGGTGCAGCAGCAGATCACCCACCGCCTGCACGTCCTCGCCGATCAGCAGTGCACCGGCCTCGCGCATGCGCCGCGAGATCTCGGCAAAGTTGTGCAGATGCGGGCCGGTCACCGCTGCGGTGCCCATCGCTGCCGGTTCCAGCAGGTTGTGGCCACCGATGGCCTGCAGGCTGCCACCGACGAAGGCGACCTGGGCACAGCCGTAGAACGGCATCAGTTCGCCCAGCGTGTCGATGACGAAGACATCGCTACGCGCGTCCGGCCACTGCTGTGCGCGCCGTGTCGACACGTTCCAGCCCTGCTCGCGGGCCAGCGCCTCCACCTTGGGGAAGCGCTCCGGATGCCGCGGCGCCCACAGCAGCAGCAGGTCCGGATGCTGCTGCCGCAGGCGGCGGTGCAGGTCGATCACTGCCTGCTCTTCACCATCATGCGTGCTGGCCGCGATCCACACCGGGCGCGTGGCCGGCACATGGGCATGGAACTGTTCGATGAAGGGCTGCACGTCCGGCGTGGCGATGTCGAACTTCAGGTTGCCCAGTGCCTGCACCTGTTCCGGCGCCGCGCCCAGCTGCACGAACCGCGCAGCGTCATCCTGCGACTGTGCGGCCACGCAGGTGACCGTGCGCAGCGCACGCCGGATCAACGCCGCCAGCACGCGGTAGCCGCGCAGCGATCGGGCCGACAGGCGCGCATTGAGGATGTACACCGGAATGCGACGGTCGCGGCAGCCGAACAGCATGTTCGGCCACAGCTCGGTTTCCAGGATCAGCGCCAGGCTTGGCTGGAAGTGCCCCAGGAAGCGGTTGACGCTGCCCGGCACGTCGTACGGCAGGTACACATGGTCCAGCGCATCGCCCCACAGCGCGCGCACCCGTTCCGAGCCGGTCGGGGTGATGGTGGTGATGACCCAGCGGATGTCCGGCCGCTGCGCGCGCAGCGCATTGACCAGCGGCGCAGCGGCGTTGACCTCGCCCACCGAGACCGCATGCAGCCAGACCCGGGGCTGGCCGCTGGGCTGCGGATAGGACGCATAGCGTTCATCCCAGCGCCGGAAGTATTCACGGACCCGGAAGCCGCGCCAGACCAGGTGGTACACGGTGATCGGCAGCAGGAGGTACAGCACGGCCGAGTACAGGCCACGCAGGATCCATTCGACAGGGTCTTTACGCATGCGGCAAGGATACGGGAGCCCCCCGGGAAAGACACGCGGCCGGGTTGGTAGAATGGCGGCATGTCCGATGCCACCACCGCCGTCCGTCCGTCGCTGCGTGATCCACGCAACTGGCCGATGTTTGCCGTCATGTTCACTGCCTTCGGGATCGCCCGGCTGCCGTGGACGCTGCAGCGCGTGCTGGGCCGCGGGGTCGGCTCGATCGCCTGGCGCCTGGCCGGCAGCCGCCGCCATGCCGCCGAGGTCAACCTCAAGCTGTGCTTCCCCGAGAAGGACGAGGCCTGGCGCAAGCGTCTGGTGCGCGACAGCTTCGACGCCTTGGGTGTGGGCATCTTCGAATGCGCGCGTTCGTGGTGGGGCAGCATCGACAGCATCCGCCCGCAGGTGCACATCGAAGGGCTGGAACACCTCAAGCAGATGCAGGCCGAAGGCCGCGGCGTGCTGCTGGTCTCGGGCCACTTCATGACCCTGGAAATGTGCGGCCGCCTGCTGTGCGACCACGTCGACCTGTCCGGCATGTACCGCAAGCACAAGAACCCGGTGTACGAGTGGGCGGTGAAGTTCGGCCGCCTGCGCTACGCCAAGGCGATGTACGCAAACGAGGACATCCGCGCGACGGTGCGCCACCTGAAAAAGGGCGGCTTCCTCTGGTATGCGCCCGACCAGGACATGCGCGGCAAGGACACCGTATTCGTGCCGTTCTTCGGCCACACTGCCTCCACCATCACCGCCACCCACCAGCTGGCGCGGATGACCGGTTGTGCGGTCATCCCGTACTTCCATCGCCGCGAAGGCGGGAAGTACTTCCTGAAGATCGGCGCGCCGCTGGAGAATTTCCCCAGCGAGGACGTCGAAGCCGATACCGCGCGGGTCAACCAGGCCATCGAGCAGATGGTGCGCGAGGCACCGGACCAGTACCTGTGGATCCATCGCCGCTTCAAGCGCCAGCCAGGCGGGCGCAGCGATTTCTACAAGTGACGTGAGATTTGGATGGCTCATCCACGCATGGCGTGGATCTACCGGGAATCCCGATCAGTAGATCCACGCCATGCGTGGATGTTCTCTCTTCCGATGCCGGAATCTACAACGGCCAACGACACCAGGCGTGAGGGTAGTCCCCCCAGCCCACCAGCCAATCCGGCCCGCACCGGATTGCCCAGGATGTACATCGCGTTGTCATGAAGGGATTCATCGGTACGCACCGCATGGTCGTGATAGCCGTGCTGCCAGAGCGGCCCTTCTCGTCCCGATATCCGGTTCAGCTGCCGGCTGCTGCGTGATTTCAGCAACGCCATGCACTGGGCCAGCGTTCCCTTCTGCAGCTCCATCAACCAGTGCAGGTGGTCGGGCATCACCACCCAGGCGAGGCTGTGGCTGATGCCGCTGCGTTCGACGAAGCGCAGCGCGTCCACCAGCACAGCGACATTGCCTGCGTCGGAGAAGAATGGCTCCCGGCCGTGTGTTGTCGTGGTCAGGGAATAGACATTTCCCGTGCGGGAGTAGCGACCGTAGCGGAGTCTGGGGCTTGCCATGGGGACAGACTGCGGTTTGCCCGGTCATCCTTGCATTGGCGGACCACCCTGCGGCCAGTCGGGAAAAGCCGCGACACCGGCCAGTGTTCATGGGAAAGCCCATCCACGCATGGCGTGGATCTACTGCTCCGCCGCCAAACACGTCCCCGGAGATCCACGCCATGCGTGGATAGGGCCCCGTCCCGCACACGCAAGTAGATCCACGCCATGCGTGGATACGCCCCGTACCGCACACGCAAGTAGATCCACGCCATGCGTGGATGCGGAGATTACCCGGCGCCCGGCTGATCGTCCGGTTCGCGCGCCAGCAACGTGCCGACGAACAGCGCGGCGAGCAGGACGGTCAAGCCGCCCCAGAACGCGGAATAGAACGCCAGGTGCGTATTGAGCGGGAACACGGTGACCGCCAGTGCCAGCATTGCCGGGCGTGCACGTTCGCGCGCCGGGGCCGGGGCGAAACGCCATGCCCGCCATGCCTGTGCCACCGCCGCCAGCCACAGCAGCAGCCCCAGCACACCTGTCTCGGCCAGGATCTCCAGCACGATCTGATGGGCGTGCAGCGCGGGCATGGTGCCCCACACCGCCGGTCCTTCATCCGCAACGCAGTGGGGATAGGCATCGCGGAAGCCACGTGCACCGACACCATTGATCGGATGTGCTTCGATCATGCAGGCCGCCGCGTTCCAGATGCGGGTACGGCCGGACAGGGCCTGCTCGACCCCGTCCTCGCCACCGTCCCAGGCCATTGCCGTGCGCGCCACACGCTCACGCAGCTGCGGCACGCTGGCCGTCAACACGCCCGCCGTGAGCACAGCGGCCAGTGCCAGCAGGCCCAACCGCTTCCACCCCAGTTGGCGCACACCGCTGTAGACAACCACCAGGCCGAAGGTGATCCATGAGGCACGCGAGCCGGCCAGCAGCAGCACCACGCCCACTGCAGAAGCGGCCAGCAGCCAGCCCGCATTGCCGAAACGGCGCGCCACCGGCAACAACAGGAACGGCGAAAGACTGGCCAGCACCTGGCCGAATTTCAGGTTGCACGGCCCAAGCGCGCCGCTGAGACGGTCGGCCAGCGCGGCTTCTTCAGCCGGGCACAATGCGTGGCCGCTGATGGCCAGCTTGATCTGCTGCAGCGACCAGAACCAGGGGCTGGTGCCTGCCAGTGCCTGCACCAGCGCATCGAGCGTCCACAGGCCGGTGATCACCGCCAACCCACCCAGGGTCAGGCGCCGCCGCTGCGGGGTGGCCACGGCGATCGCCACCAGCCACATGAAAGGCAGATAGCGCAGCCCGGCCGCAGCCTTGGTCCACGACGCCGCCGGGTCCACGGCATCGAAGGCCGAGAACGCCTGCGGCAACCAGTAGCCAAGGAAAAGAATCGATGTCAGCGCCCACGCTGCCGGGCTCAGCAGATGGGGGCGATGCTGCACCCGGCGGATGACCATGCGTGCGGCGGCGTACAACGCCCCCAGGCCCAGGACTGTTTCGGCGATACCTGGCAGCGGCCACAACGCGACGTAGGCCAGCACCCACCAGGGTGCCCAGCGGCCGGCGCGCTCATCGCGCAGGGGCGGCGTGGCGTCAGCCAGCGAGGTCGGCATAAAGACGGAGGGTATCGCGCTGCATGGCCTGCAGGGTAAACGGGATACGGCCCGGCAGCGACGGCGGCTGTGCCAGCAGGGCCAGCGCACGTTCACCCAGCAGCTGCGCATTGCCCAGCGGCACTGCGCCACTGGGTTGCAGCTGCTGCAGCAGTTCGCCGACCCCACCATGGTTCCAACCCAGCACCGGGCGGCCGACCGACAACGCTTCGACCACGGTGCGACCAAAGGCTTCCGGTTTGCCCGACAGCTGCAGCACCAGATCGCTGGCGGCGTACGCCTGGGCGATGCGCGCAGTCGGCGTACTGATGTGCACCGCCCCGGTCACGCCCAGTGCGGCCGCATGCCTGCGCAGCTCTGCCACATAGGCTTCCCGGCCAGGCTCGTCGGTGCCCAGCATCCACAACTGTGCCGGCACGCCTGCTGCACGGACATCGGCAAGCAGCTGCAACGCGTGGGCGTGGCCTTTCAGGCGGGTGCCGCGACCGGGCAGCAGCAACAGCGGTCCGTCGACCTGGGCCAGCCACGGGTAGTCGGTCGCCAGCGCCAGCCGGGGACGCCGATCAGCGCGTGCCACGCGCGGGAACTGGCTGACATCCACCCCGCGCGGGATCACCTGCAGCCTGTCGTGCGGCACCGTCGGGTAATGCGTGTGTACGTAGTCGCGCACGCTGTTGGACACACAGATCACGCGTTCGCCGCTGGTCATCACCGCGCTGTAGCGGCTGGGCGAATTCAACCCATGCACGGTAGTCACCCAATGCGGGCGTTGCGCCGGCTGCATCGCACGGATCGCGTACAGCCCCAGCCACGCCGGCAGGCGCGAACGGGCGTGGACGATGTCGGCGCCCACTTCGGTGAACAGGCGACGCAGGGTAGGCAGATGGCGCAGCGTCAGCAGCGACTTGCGGCCGATATCCAGGGTCAGGTGCTCGGCACCGCTGTCGAGCAGCGGCTGCACCAGGCGACCACCAGCGGACACCACCAGCGCGCGATGGCCGGCAGCGACCAGGGCCGCGGCGATTTCAAGGGTCGAGCGCTCGACACCGCCGGAGTGCAGCGCCGGCAGCAACTGCACCACGGTCAATCGGCGCATCGAGGGGGCAGCCGTTTAGTCGGCCAGCACGAACACGGCGCCGCAGTAAGCACACTGCGCTTGCCCGTTGGGTTCGTCTTCGATCGGCAGGTACACCCGCGGATGCGAGTTCCACAGCGCCATTTCCGGGGTCGGGCAGCTCAGCGGCAGATCGCTGCGGTGCACGGTGTAGCGCTTTTCGGCGTTGGCGGGCGCGGTGGCGGTATGGCTCATGGCGGATGTCGATGAACGGATTGCGAGGCCTGCGATTCTAGCATCTGGGCCCGGCAAACACCGTGCGCTGCGTGGCCGCTGCGCGCGGCGGCCCGCTTGCAGCCTTCGCCGGTGCAGCCACGTGCGACCGCGCTGCCCCTCCCGCGCTGCCGTCGCCCTGCCCCCATCGGCGGGAAATCCCAGGCAGGCCAGTCAGTTCCGCGCGGAATCGGTCGTCGTTCGAATTTCCCGCATTTGGATCGAACTAAATGGCACTTGTCAGGGCGCTGCCGGCTGTTGCAGCATCGGCAGCGATCCATTCCTGACCCGATCGCATGGCCCGCCCCCCACCGGACCTGCATCGCCTCCCGACTGCCCTGCGGCGGACGGGGCGATGCTGTCCGTGGTGTTCGCCGATGCGGGTTCTGCCTGCCGCCTGCCCTACCGGGAGACCCTGCATGACCCTGTCCGATCCGCGCCGCGCCCTGCTTCCGCTCGCCCTGGCCCTGGCCTGTGCGACCACTGCGACGCCGGTGCTGGCGCAAGGGCTGCAGACCTCCTTCGAGCCGGGCGAACCGGCACCGGCCAGGTCCGATGGCACCTTGTCCGTCGACGTCGGCAGTGGCCCCGGCGCGCCGTACGCGGCCAAGCGCAACGTCGGCTACAGCGGCCTGCATGCGTTGCACTACAGCGCCAGTGGCGGCCAGGCACGCCGCGAACTGTTCAAGACCGATCTGCCCATCGACACCGACACCACGCTGTCCTGGCTGGTATTGCCGGAGATCGTCGGCAAGGACACCGTGGCCTCCACCTATGTCTCGCTGGACCTGCTGCTGGACGATGGCAGCCGCGTCTCCGCCAGCGGCGCGCGCGACCAGCACGGCGTAGCGCTGGGCGCACGGGCGCAGGGCGATTCGAAGACGTTGTACCCGCAGCAGTGGGCGCGCAAGGCGGTCAGGCTGGGCGACATGCCGGCGCTGAAGGGCCGCCGCGTGCTGGCCATCGAGCTCGAGGTGGCCAGCGCCAATGGCGCGCCGGTGTCGGGCTGGATCGACGACGTGCGCCTGGACGTGCAGCCACGGCAGGCGCCGCAGCGGGTCTCCGACTGGGTACTGACCACGCGCGGAACCCAGGCCAACGGCACCTTCTCGCGCGGCAACAACTTCCCGGCCACTGCGGTACCGCACGGTTTCAACTTCTGGACGCCGGTGACCGATGCCGGCGCACTGAACTGGCTGTACCGCTGGAACGAGCAGAACGATGCGAAGAACCGGCCGCAGCTGCAGGCGTTGGCGCTGAGCCACCAGCCCAGCCCGTGGATGGGCGACCGCCAGACCTTCCAGGTGATGCCCTCCGCCACGCGCGGTGTGCCCGAAGCGGACCGCAGCAAGCGGGCGTTGTCCTTCGACCGCACGCAGGAAAACGCGCGCCCGTATCGCTACGACGTGCGCTTCGACAACGGCATCGCCGCGTCCATCGCCCCCACCGACCATGCCGCGCTGTTCCGCTTCGAGTTCCCCGAAGGCGGCGACGCCAACCTGCTGTTCGACAACGTCGATGCCCGCGGCGGACTCACCCTCGATGCCGCCACGCAGACGTTGACCGGCTACACCGATACCCGCAGCGGCCTGTCCAACGGCGCCACCCGCATGTACGTGGTCGCCAGCTTCGACAGGCCGTGGCGCAGCAGCGGCCAGATCGGCACCGGCCGCCCGACCGGCTACATCAAGTTCGACCCAGGCAGCGAGCGCCGGGTGACGATGCGCATCGCCACCTCGTTGATCTCGGTCGAGCAGGCGCGGCACAACCTGGCACTGGAACTGGCCGCCGCCGATACGCTGGAAAGCGTGGCCGGACGCGCACAGGATGCGTGGGATGCGCGCCTGGCCCGTTTCGACATCGGCAATGCCAGTGACGACCAGAAGACCACGCTGTACTCCAGCCTGTACCGGCTGTACCTGTACCCCAATTCCGGCCACGAGAATGCGGGCACCGCCGCCGCGCCCGAGTGGCGCTATGCCAGCCAGGCCAGCGCCGCCGATGACAACACCGACGGCAGCGCGACGCGCAGCTTCGCACCGGTGCGCGACGGCAAGGTCTTCGTCAACAACGGCTTCTGGGACACGTTCCGCACCACCTGGCCGGCGTATGCGCTGTTCACCCCGGATGATGCCGGGCAGCTGGTACAGGGTTTCATCGAGCAGTACCGCGCCGGTGGCTGGGTCGCGCGCTGGTCCTCGCCGGGCTACGCGGACCTGATGGTCGGCACCAGCTCGGACGTCGCCTTCGCCGATGCGTGGCTGAAGGGCATCGGTGGCTTCGATCCGGAAGAGGCCTACGCCGCAGCGCTGAAGAACGCCACCGTGGTGCCACCGGACCGCCACGTCGGCCGCAAGGGCATGGATCGATCGACGTTCCGCGGCTATGCCAGCGCCGACGTGCATGAAGGCATGTCGTGGACGATGGAAGGTGCGCTCAATGATTTCGGCATCGCCAACATGGCCGATGCCCTGGCCAAGCGCGCGACGACACCGTCCGCACGCGAACGCTACGCCACCGAGGCCGACTACTTCCGCCACCGCGCCGGCAGCTACGCGACGTTGTTCGATCCGGCCGCCGGCTTCTTCCAGGGCCGCAGGCCCGATGGTAGCTGGCGCCTGCAGGCCAAGGACTACGACCCGCGCGTGTGGGGCCACGACTACACCGAATCCAATGGCTGGACGTTCGCCTTCACCGCCGCGCACGATGGCGAAGGCCTGGCCGCGCTGTACGGTGGCCGCGACAAGCTGGCCGCCAAGCTCGATACCTTCTTCGCCACCCCGGAAACCGCCGACGCCGCATTCGCCGGCTCCTACGGCGGCACCATCCATGAGATGACCGAAGCGCGCGACGTGCGCATGGGCATGTACGCGCACAGCAACCAGCCGGCACACCACATCCCGTGGATGTACCTGTATGCCGGGCAGCCGTGGAAGACCCAGCAGCATGTGCGCGAGATCCTGTCGCGGCTGTATGTCGGCAGCGAGATCGGCCAGGGCTATCCGGGCGACGAGGACAACGGCGAGACCTCGGCGTGGTACGTGCTGGCCTCGCTGGGCCTGTATCCGCTGCGCATGGGTGCGCCGGAGTACGTGATTGGTTCGCCGGCGTTCCAGCATGCGCGCGTCGAGCTGCAGGGCGGCGCGGTGTTGACCGTCAATGCACCGCAGAATTCGCCGGAGAACGTGTACGTGCAGTCGCTGAAGATCAACGGCAAGCCGTGGAGCAAAACCTGGGTGCCGCACGAAGTGATCGCCAAGGGGGCAACCCTGGACTTCGTGATGGGCCCGCAGCCGTCACGCTGGGGCAGCGGCGTGGATGATGTACCGCGCTCGCTGACCGCCCGTGGCCAGCGCCCGCAGTTGCTGCACGATCTGCTCGGCAACGGCGCGCAGGCGGCACTGGCTGATGGCCGTGCCCTGCCCGCGCTAATCGACGACGATGCCAACACGGCCGTGCCGCTGGGCGGCGGCGTGACCATCGCACTGAGCCACGTGGGCGATGGCGTACCGACGATGTACACGCTGACCAGCGGTGACGGCACGGTCCGTGGCGGTGAGTGGACGCTGGAAGCGCGTGCCGGCAACGGGCGCTGGGTAACGCTGGACCAGCGACGCGGCGAAGATTTCACCTCGGCGCGGCAGACCCGCCCGTTCCGTATCGCCTCGCCCTCACGCTACGCCGAGTACCGTCTGCGCCTGGCTGCGCCGGGGCGCCTGCAGCTGGCCGAGATCGAACTGTTGGCGCCCTCCCCCCTACAATGACGTCCATGCGCCTACGTTTGCTCCCCCTCGCTCTTGCCGCCCTTGTATTTCCCAGCCTCAGCCACGCACAACCGCAGACCCAGGCCTTCGATGGGCAGGTCAGCCGTGACGGGGTGACCCTGTACTACCAGGATGCCACCGGCGCGCTGGCCGCGCCGGTGCGCAAGCGCATCATCGATACGTTCTACTTTGCTTACCTGCGCGAGCGTGCGGACTTCCGCCCGGCCGCGCCGAACGAGGTGCGCATCGTGATCGATCCGGCGTACAACGGCGTCGCCTTCGTCGGCGACAAGGACAAGGCCAGCACGATCACGATCAATCCGGGCTGGCTGGTCCAGCACCCGGATGACATCGATCTGGTCACCCACGAAGCGATGCACATCGTGCAGGGCTACCCCAGCTATGGCGACAAGCGCGTGCCGGGCTGGCTGGTGGAGGGCATTGCCGACTACGCCCGCGATCGCTACGGCATGAACAACGCCGCTGCCGGCTGGGCGTTGCCGGACAAGCTGAGCCAGGGCCAGACGGTGGAAAGCGGCTACCGGGTGACCGGTGCCTTCCTGAAGTGGGCCGAAGCGGCGCACCCGGGACTGGTGCTGGCACTGGACAAGGATCTGCGCGACGGGCGCTATGCGCCGGCGCTGTGGCAGAAACACACCGGCAAGACCCTGCCGGCGCTGTGGGCGGAGTATGCCAAGCCGCGCTCCCCGGCCCCTGCGCCGCCGCCCGCGCGACGCGCGAGGCGGCGGTAAGCTCGATGTTGCCGGGGCGATGCCCCGGCCTTCAACGCGACTGCACGAAACCGGCGTACAGCGCGAACAGCTGCTGGAAATACCGCTTGCTCACTCGACTGCGCATGACACTGCTCCGCCCATGGAAAGTTGGTCGGGCCCAGGGTGGGAAGGCCGGTCCGGTCCCTTCCCACGGCCAGGCCGCGTGGGCGTATTGGGCCGCAGCGAGGTTGCAGGGCGATTACCGGGCGGCTGCAGTTCTCCGGTAGCGCCGGGCCATGCCCGGCAGAACACAAGAAGCACCGCGCTGCGCGCTCGCCGGCCAGCGGCCGGCACTACCGTTTCCGCGTTGCTTCTCCGGTAGCGCCGGGCCATGCCCGGCGGAACATGCCCGGCGGAATACGGGAAGCGCCGCGCTGTGCGCTCGCCGGGCATGGCCCGGCGCTACCCGATCCGGTTTCCGCGTTGCGGAAACAGAAACGCGCCCCGTGGGGCGCGTTTCTGCAGATCGCAGCGGAACGAAGGCTTATGCCTTCTTTTCCGCTTCGATCTGCTTGCGGATCTGCGCATCAACCGCGGCGATCGCGGTCATGTTCAGGATCCGGCGCGAGGTCGCGCTGGTGGTCAGGATGTGCACCGGCTTGTTGACGCCCATCAGGATCGGACCGATCGCCACGCCATCGGTGAACACGCGCACCAGGTTGTAGGCGATGTTGGCCGCTTCCAGGTTCGGCAGCACGAACAGGTTGGCACGGCCCTGCAGGGTCGAGCCCGGCAGCAGCTTCTGGCGCAGGGCTTCATCCCATGCGGTGTCGCCCTGCATTTCGCCGTCCACGTTCAGACGCGGGTTGCGCTTGAGCAGCAGCTCGCGCACCTGGCGCATCTTCAGCGCATCCTTCGAATCGTGGCTGCCGAAGTTGGAGTGCGACAGCAGTGCCACCTTCGGTTCGACGCCGAACAACTTCATGCGGTAAGCGGCCTGCAGGGTCGCTTCGCACAGCTGCTCTGCGGTCGGGTCTTCCTGCACGTGCGTATCGACGAAGAAGAACACACCCTGCTGGTTGATCACGCCGGTCATCGCCGAGGTCGAGGTGACCTTCGATTCCAGCGGCAGCACGCTGCGCACGTAACCCAGCTTCTTGTGGAAGCGGCCGACGATGCCGGTCAGCATCGCATCGGCTTCGCCACGGGCCACCATCACCGCAGCGATCAGGGTCGGCCGCGAACGCATCAGGTTCTTGGCGGCGGCCACGGTGACGCCACGACGGCCGGTCAGGCCGTGGTAGTACTGCCAGTATTCGTTGAAGCGCGGGTCATCATTGATGTTGGTGACTTCAATGTTCTCGCCGATCTTCAGGCGCAGGCCGAGGCGTTCGATGCGCGATTCGATCACTTCCGGGCGACCGATCAGGATCGGATGTGCCAGGCCGTCGTCGACCACGTTCTGCACCGCCTGCAGCACCACTTCTTCTTCGCCTTCGGCATACACCACGCGCTGCTTGTCGCTGCGCGCGCGATCGTAGACCGGCTTCATCATCAGGCTGGTGCGGTAGACGAACTGCGACAGCTTCTGCCGGTAGGCTTCCATGTCGGCGATCGGACGGGCGGCCACGCCCGAATCCATCGCGGCCTGGGCCACGGCGGCCGACAGCTCCACCAGCAGGCGACGGTCGAACGGACGTGGGATCAGGTATTCGCGGCCGAAGCTGGGGGTCTCACCGCCATAGGCAGAGCCCATGTCGGTGGCGGCGCGGCGGGCCAGCGCGGCGATCGCGCGCACGCAGGCGATCTTCATTTCCTCGTTGATCGCGGTCGCACCGACGTCCAGCGCACCGCGGAACAGGTACGGGAAGCACAGCACGTTGTTGACCTGGTTCGGGTAGTCCGAACGACCGGTACCGATGATTGCGTCCGGACGCGCGGCGCGCACCAGTTCCGGCATGATTTCCGGGGTCGGGTTGGCCAGGGCGAAGATCACCGGGTCCGGCGCCATCGTCTTGACCATCTCGGCGGTCAGGATGCCCGGCGCCGACAGGCCCAGGAAGATGTCCGCGCCATCGACGATCTCGGCCAGGGTGCGCTTGTCGGTGTCGCGCGCATAGCGCAGCTTTTCCGGGTCCAGGTCGGTACGGCCGGTGTGGATCACGCCTTCGCGGTCGAAGGCCAGGATGTTCTCCGGCTTCAGGCCCAGCTGCACCAGCATGTTCACGCAGGAAATGCCGGCCGCGCCCATGCCCGTGGTCGCCAGCTTCACTTCTTCGATCTTCTTGCCGGTGATCGCCATGGCGTTGAGCACCGCAGCACCGACGATGATCGCCGTGCCGTGCTGGTCGTCATGGAACACCGGGATCTTCATGCGCTCGCGCAGCTTGCGCTCGACGATGAAGCACTCCGGTGCCTTGATGTCTTCCAGGTTGATGCCGCCGAAGGTCGGCTCCAGCGAGGCGATGATGTCGACCAGCTTGTCCGGGTCGTTCTCGTCCACTTCGATGTCGAACACATCGATGCCGGCGAACTTCTGGAACAGCACGCCCTTGCCTTCCATCACCGGCTTGCCGGCCAGCGCGCCGATGTTGCCCAGGCCCAGCACCGCGGTGCCGTTGGAGATCACCGCCACCAGGTTGCCGCGGGCGGTCAGCTCGCTGGCCTGCTGCGGATCGGCCTTGATCGCTTCACAGGCGTACGCCACGCCCGGCGAATACGCCAGCGACAGGTCGCGCTGGGTCAGCATGGGCTTGGTAGCGGAAACCTTGATCTTGCCGGGCGGAGACATCCGGTGGTAATCGAGGGCGGCCTGTTTGAAATCTTCGTTGGACATCGATGTGGGTTACATGAATGGGCAGAAGGGACAGGGGATCATACCCCCGTTGGAGCGGTCGGACCTGTCGCTATGCTGTCGCAGTGATGCTGCGACCGCACAATTCCCTGGCGTATGCGACGTTACCAGAGCACAGCTTCGGCGCTGGCGATGACAGCCGTGGGACGCCTTGAAACGCTGCGGGGCCGTGCCACTGTCGTGACCGGCCCCGCAGTACCACACACCCGGATCAGCCCTTGGCGGGCAGCGCCTCGGTCATCGCCAGCGGCACGGCATCGACCGGCGGCGGCAGTTCGCTTTCGCGACCATCCAGCGCCAGCTTCAGGCGGTCGCGGTCCAGCGCACCTTCCCAGCGCGAGACCACCACCGTGGCCACCGCGTTGCCGATGAAGTTGGTCAGCGAGCGGCACTCGCTCATGAAGCGGTCCACGCCCAGGATCAGCGCCATGCCGGCCACCGGCACTTCCGGCACCACCGCCAGGGTGGCGGCCAGGGTGATGAAGCCGGCACCGGTGACGCCGGCAGCGCCCTTGGAGCTGAGCATCGCCACCAGCAGCAGCGCGATCTGGTGGCCCAGGGTCAGCTCGGTGTTGGTGGCCTGGGCGATGAACAGCGCGGCCAGGGTCATGTAGATGTTGGTGCCGTCCAGGTTGAACGAGTAACCGGTGGGGACCACCAGGCCGACCACCGACTTGCTGCAGCCGGCACGTTCCATCTTCTCCATCAGCGACGGCAGCGCCGACTCCGACGACGAGGTGCCCAGCACCAGCAGCAGCTCGGCCTTCAGGTAACGGGCCAGCTTGAACACCGAGAAGCCACACAGGCGGCAGACCACGCCCAGGATCACCGCAACGAACAGGAACGCGGTGAGGTAGAACGAGCCGACCAGCCAGGCCAGGTTGACCAGCGAGCCGACGCCGTACTTGCCGATGGTGAAGGCGATGGCACCGAAGGCACCGATCGGCGCGGCCTTCATCAGGATGTGCACCAGCTTGAACACCGGCGCGACCAGCGCTTCCAGGAAGTTCTGGATCGGCTTGCCCTTCTCGCCCACCGAGGCCAGCGCGATGCCGAACAGCACCGCCACGAACAGCACCTGCAGGATGTTGCCGTCAACGAAGGCGCTGATCAGCGTCTTCGGGATGATGTCCATCAGGAAGCCGACCAGGGTCAGGTCGTGCGACTTCTCGACATAGCTGTGCACCGCGGTCTGGTCCAGCTCGGCCGGGTTGATGTTCATGCCGGCGCCGGGCTGCACCACGTGCGCCACGATCATGCCGACGATCAGCGCCAGCGTGGAGAAGAACAGGAAATACGCCATCGCCTTGGCGAACACCCGGCCCACCGTGCGCAGGTGGGTCATGCCGGCGATGCCGGTGACGATGGTCAGGAAGATCACCGGGGCGATGATCATCTTCACCAGGTTGATGAAGGCATCGCCGAGCGGCTTCATCTTCTCGCCGATCAGCGGCTCGTAGTGGCCGAGGACAGCACCCAGGACGATCGCCACGATCACCTGGAAATACAGTTGGCGGTAGAGCGGCAACGGCTTGCTGGGCACCGGCGCAGCGGTCGGGATGTGCATGGCGGACTCCGGAAGGGGCGTTTTCAGGCACGTACGGCCCCGCAAATGCACGGGAACCGTTACCGTGGAAACTGACCGCACGCCCCGTGACTGCAGGCGCAGGGGTGCGACCAATGGACGCCTTTGTACGCGCCGGGCACGCCAGCGCAGATAACCTATTGGTACTAGCCCCCCGGTTCAGGTGGCTGCGCTGCCTACACTGGCGCCGCACCCCTGATCGCGGGGACGCCGGTGGCCCGACCTGAACGGCCGGGCGCGTCATTGCGAAAGTTCCGGCCATCGCGGCCGTTGTTGTCCTGTCCACACGCAATCCGAGAGAGCCGCACCACCCATGCGCCCGATTCCCACCTTGCTGGCCCTTTCCCTGGCCGCCCTCCCCGCCTTCGCATCCGCTGCGGATTTCGACAACTGGCCGACCAAGTACGCCTTCGGCGACGGCACCGAGCTGGCCGCTACCGCCAACATCGCCTACGACTACAACGACTTCTCGTCCGCCAGCGGCATCGAGGATGACGATGCGGTGCGTCGCAAGGAGTTCGGCGCGACCCTGAAAAAGAAGGGTGTGTACGACGCGATGGTCTACTACGATTTCCAGGCCGATACCTGGCTGGACGTGTTCGTGCGCTTCGAGAGCAAGGCATTCTTCGGCCGCGATGTCGGCCGCTTCCGCTTCGGCTACATGAAGACCCCGGTCGGCCTGGATGCCAACACCTCCTCGCGCGCGGGTAGCTTCCTCGAAACCGCGCTGCCCGTGCAGGCGTTCTACGCAGGCCGCCGCACCGGCGTGGAATGGGTGCTGGAGCGTCCGCAGTACCTGCTGCAGGCCGGCGCCTATGGCGGCAAGGACCTGCAGGGCGACAACCCCGGCACCACCCAGGCGGTGCGTGCGGTGTGGACGCCGGTGAAGGCACCGGGCGATGTGATCCACCTCGGCCTGGCTTATTCGCAGGAAAATCCGCGCGGTTACCACGATGGCCGCGACGTGCACCACGAAGCCAGCGCGCGCCTGCGGGCCCGTCCGGAAGCCGGCCTGACCGATATCCGTCTGGTCGATTCGGGGGCGCTGGTCACCGCCGACCAGATCCGCCGCACCGGCCTGGAAGGCATCTGGATCCGCGGTCCGTTCTCGCTGCAGGCCGAAGCGCTGCAGGCCACCGTCACCCGCAATGATGGCAAGCCCGACTACACCGGCCACGGCCAGTACGCGATGGCCAGCTGGGTGCTGACCGGCGAATCACGCCCGTACAACGCCGGCGCCGTTGCCAACATCAAGCCGGCGCACGACTACGGTGCGGTGGAACTGGTGGCCCGCTACAGCCGACTGGACCTGGACGACGGCAGCATCCTCGGTGGCCGCCAGCACGACCTGACCCTGGGCGCGAACTGGTACCTGACCAGCCACTTCAAGTTCCAGGCCAACTACGTGAAGGTCGACGCCAGCCGTCGCGGTGTGCGCAGCACCCCGGAGATCTTCGAACTTCGCGCGCAGATGCACTTCTGATCCCTTCCACGCGTCAGATCCCGGCGGGCGTGCATGCCACGCCCGCCGGCCCTGCGTAGACTGCCGCCATGTACTGGCTCAGCCGACACCGCCTGCAGTTGCTGACCGTTCTGGTGATGGTGGCCGGCACCGTGCTGTGCGCGGCCGCCGCAGGCCACTATGCCTGGCGTCGCGCACTGGGCACCGAAAGCGCGCAGGTGCAGCGCCAGCTGCAGCTGTATGGCCAGGGCCTGCAACAGCGCATCGACCGGTTCGGCACCCTGCCGCAGGTGATGGCGCTGGACCCGGACCTGCTGCATGCACTGCAGGTGCCGCCTTCCCCCGCCGAGCGGCAGCGCCTGAACCTCAAACTGCAGCGTGCCAACCAGGTTACCCGCACCTCGACACTGACCCTGGTCGGCCGCGATGGCGTGGCCGTGGCCGCCAGCAACTGGGACCAGCCGACCAGCAACGTCGGCGAGGATTACAGCTACCGTCCGTACTACCAGCAGGCGCTGGCCCATGGCCGTGGTCGCTTCTACGGCATCGGCATGACCACCGGTGTGCCCGGCTACTTCATGTCCGAGGCCATCCTCGATGCCGACAGCCAGCGCATCGGCGTGATCGTGATCAAGATCGAGCTGTCGGCACTGGAACAGGAATGGTTGAACAGCCCGGACGTGGTGCTGACCAGCGACAACCACGACGTGGTGTTCCTGGCCAACCGCGATGCGTGGCGCTACCGCCTGCTGCGTCCGCTCGGCACGGAGGAACGCCGCGAGATGCGCGCGGCGCGGCAGTACGCCGACCGCTCGCTGCAGCCGCTGCGCGTGCGCACCGAGGATGTGCTGGCCGATGGCGGCCGCATGGTGCGCCTGCTCGACCCGGCGCTGCCGCAGGCGATGCTGTGGCAGACCCTGGCGCTGCCCGACGAAGACTGGAGCCTGCACCTGCTGCACGACGCCAGCGCGGCCACCAGTGCCGGCCGCGGCGCGGCAGTGGCCGGCGCCGCCGCTTGGCTGGCGCTGGGTTTCCTGGTGCTGTTCGTGCAGCAACGGCGTCGTCTGTCCAAGCACCGCCAGCGCAGCCGGCGTGAACTGGAAACCCTGCTCAAGCAGCATGCACAGGAACTGCGCACCGCCCAGGACGGCTTGCTGGAAGCCGCGACCGATGCCGACGTTGGCTTGAGCCGCAGCCTCGAACATCTGCCGCAGGGCGTGGTGGTGATCGACAAGGAACAGCGTCTGGTCGCGTGGAATTCGCGCTATCTGGAATTGTTCCGCTTCCCGGCGGGGCTGGTGCGGGTGGGCCGCCCGATCGAGGAACTGTTCCGCTTCAACGCACGTCGCGGCCTGTTGGGGCCCGGCCCGATCGACGAGGCCATCGAACGCCGCCTGACCCACCTGCGCAGTGGCCGCCCACACATGCGCGAGAGCGAGAAGGACGACGGCACGGTGCTGGAGATCCGCGGCAACCCGCTGCCCGACGGTGGCTTCGTCACCAGCTATGCCGACATCACCAGCTACAAGAACGCCGCGCGCGAATTGCGTTCGCTGGCCGATGCGCTGGAACACCGCGTGGCCGAACGCACCCAGGATCTGGACGAAGCCCGCCGCGAAGCCGAGCAGGCCAACCGTTACAAGACCCGCTTCGTCGCCTCGGCCGTGCACGACCTGCTGCAGCCGCTGAACGCCGCGCGCATGTTCGTGTCGGTGCTGCGCGGCAAGCTCACCGACCCCGAACAGCAACAGACCAGCGACCATATCGACGCTGCACTGGCCGCGCAGGACGCGATCCTCAACAGCCTGCTGGATATTTCACGGCTGGAGTCGGGGTCGTTGCAGGTACGGGTGCGCGCATTCGCGCTGTCTCCCTTGCTGGAAACCCTGGCGCGCGAGTTCGGCATCGCCGCACAGAGCCGCGGCCTGCAGCTGGACTGGGTGGACACCCGTGCGGTGATCGTCAGCGACGAAGCACTGCTGCGGCGCATCCTGCAGAACTTCCTGTCCAATGCGCTGCGCTATACGCCACGTGGCCGCGTACTGATCGGCTGCCGGCGTGCAGGCGACCAGCTGCGCATCGAGGTGCATGACCAGGGACCAGGTATTCCGGAAAGCCTGCAGGGCGAGATCTTCGAAGAGTTCCGGCGCCTCAACGACGGCGTGGAGCAGGAACGGGGCGCCGGCCTGGGCCTGGCCATCGTCGAACGCATCGGTCGACTGCTCGGACACCGCATCAGCCTGCGTTCCGCGCTGGGCAAGGGCAGCGTATTCGCGGTGAGCGTGGCACTCGGGGGCGCCGACGAGGTGATTGCGCCGCCGGCGGCGCCGGTCGTCGCGACCGAACCGTCCGATGACAGCCCGCTGCGCGAATGTCGGGTCTGGAGCATCGATGATGACCCCCACGTCTGTGTCGCAACCCGTGCTCTGCTGGAACGCTGGGGCTGCCATGTGGAACTTGCCGATGGCCCCCAGGGGGCACTGGAAATCGCCAGTGCGCTGAACGTGCCGCAGCTGTTGCTGCTGGACGTACGCATGGGGCAATGGCACGGACCGGACCTGTATGAAGCGCTGTGCACGCTGTGGAAGGCGCGGCCGCCGGTGATCCTGGTGACCGCTGAGCGCGATGATGCGCTGAAAGTGCATGCTGCCGAGAACGGTTGGGGCTTCCTGCTCAAGCCCGTGCGGCCGCCGGCGCTGCGGGCGTTGATGACGCAGCTGCTGTTGCGGCATCGCGGGTAAGTCAGTCGCACCTGAGCGAGGACCATCGGCCCGCGTCAGAGCGTTCACGCTCTGACGTGAGCGGGTGCTCCGCCACTTGATGGCCAGACATCCTTCGCTTGCCATCCGCTCTTTGAGAGGAGGAAGGGAAGCGACGTACTCGTGACGAAGCATGGGCATAGTCCGAACAACAAACGAGCAATCGTCCTACTTACCAACGTTGCTGAAGATCAGACAATTGCGTGCCCGGGCCAACCGGCCAGCCAGACCAGAGGCAACAACCGTGCTCCCTCGTCCCGTGCCCGCTGCATCTACAAGACACTTCGGCCTGATCGCGGCAATGCTTCTCGGCCTGTACTGCAGCGGATGCGTCGATGGCAAATCACAAACAGCAGACCGCAATCAACAGAGATCCACAGAAGAAGGCGGCATCAATTACTTTCATCCGGACCTACCCGAACCAGCGGGCCGGTCCGGCCGAACGTCTTCAAATGAAGCTGTTTCAGCTTCGGCCAGCAATCGTAGAGAACGCACATTCGAGTACCTTCAAGTCGAATCCGGATTCATGGCAAACGGGGGCATCTCGAACCAAACAGCTGAAACCCTTTTGCGATCCAGCCGCAGCAGCTCTGATGCAATCGACCGTATGACCATCGACGCAGCGTCCAGCCCTGATGCCCAGGACCTGACCAGGCACTATCGATCATCTCTCGAGCGCGCAATGGGTCAGGACGGGGTTCTTGATCGCCTGGCGTGCGGCCTGAGCATATGCATTGGTATCGCTCGCGCCCAAAGCAGTGCCGATCACGAAGCATGGGGCCACAGACTGGCGTCAGACCGATCATCTCCCACATACAGCTACGCCGAAGTATCTGAGAAGCTCGGCGAGGGATACGAGAACAGATTCATGTTCTCTACCGATCCCGAACTGAATTCGATCAGCGGGAACTGATCAGGAAAGCGGAACAGCATCCACAACGACGCAGTACATGCGCCAACGTCCCGTCTCGGTCAGCCATCCAATCCAACGCGCGCATCACCTTCCGGCTCCAGTGCCTTCACCAGCACTGCCGCCTGGGTGCGGCTGTGGCATTCGAGCTTCTTCAGGATGGCGGTCACGTGCACCTTCACCGTGTTTTCGGCCAAGCCCAGTTCATAGGCGATCTGCTTGTTGAGCAGCCCGTCGGCCAGGCACAGCAGCACCCGGAACTGCTGCGGCGTCAGCTGCGCCAGGCGGCTGGCCAGCAACGCGTCGGCCTCGGAACGCTCAGCGGCCATCGCCGGGAACCACAGGCCACCATCGAGCACCGCTGCCACCGCTTCACCGATGGTTTCGGCAGGCGCGGACTTGGGAATGAAACCGGCCGCGCCGAACTGCTGCGCGCGACGAATCACCCGCGGGTGGTCGTTGGAGGACAGGATCACCACCGGAATGTCCGGGTGCGAACCGCGCACGTGCAGCAGCGCGGAGAATCCATGTGCGCCCGGCATGGTCAGGTCCAGCAGCACCAGATCCACATCGGGCTGTGCGTCCAGCGAGGTGGCCAGTGCTTCGGCGCTGGCCACCTCGCGCACCTGCGCCAGCGGCAGACTCTGCCGCAACGACTGCACCACCGCCGAACGCAGCAGCGGATGGTCATCGGCGATCAGGATGGTGTATTCGCTCATGCGGCCATTGTACGGGCAGCGAACTGCCTCCGCCGGGCATGGCCCGGCGCTACCGGAGCACCAGTACGGGCGCTACCGCCCCGCCGGCTCCACGCTGCTGCGCCATGCATCCAGGAACTGGCGGCGCTTGAGCGCATCCAGGTAGACCAGCAGGCCGGGGCCGAGCTGGATCGGGCGACGGCTGCGGCCAGGGGTATCCCCGCCGCCTGCATCGCTGCGCACGATCGGCATCAGCCGCGCTTCCCGCGCGAGCACCTGCTGGCCGCGTGGCGACAGCAGGTAATCGAGGAAACGCCGCGCTTCCTGCGGGTGCGCACCGGTACGCGGAATTACCGCCGTACGCAGTACCACCAGCGTGTAGTCTTCCGGCTCGACGATGGCCAGCGGTGCGCCCGCATCGATACGCGCCTGCGCATACGAGCCCAGCACGTTGTAGACCAGCGACAACTGGCCGCTGGCCACCTGGTCCAGCAGCACCCCGGTACGCTCCTCGCGCACCACCGCATTGTCGCCCAGCGCACCGAGCAACGCGCCGGCGATGCTGCCGCGCTGGGCGTCCTGGGTCGCCAGCAGGTAGCCCACGCTGCTGCGTTCGATATCGTAGGTGCCAACCTTGCCGCGCAACGGCGCCCCCTCCGCGCGCAGCAGGTCCAGCAACTGTCGACGCGTATGCGGCGCTTTCGCGGCCGGCAGCCTGCGGGTGTTGTAGACCATCACCACCGGTTCGTAGCTGATGCCGAATGCCTCGCCACGCCATTGCGCCCACGCTGGCAGCGCCTGGGTCTGCAGCGAGCGGTGTGGCAACGCGTGGCCGTCGTTGACCAGCTTGGTCTGCAGGTCCATGCCGCTGGAGATCAGCAGGTCCGGCGACGCAGGCCCGCTGCGGTCGCGCAGGTAACGCGCGTACAGGTCCTGGGTGATGATGTCTTCGTACACCACCTCGCTGCCCGGATGCAGCCGCTGGTAGTCAGCGATGACCTCGGCGAAGACCTCGATATCGGTGGTGCCGTGGATGCGCAGCTGCGCGGTGGCGGCGCCCTGGGCGGGGAAGCGGCGTACATCGCCCGGCGCAGCGAGGGCCGGCACGGCCAGCAACAGGGCAAAGGCTGCGGCGAACAGGCGGATCATGTGCTGCTCCGGGGCAGGCGGATGGTGGCGACCAGGCCACCCTGCGGTCGATTGCTGAGATCGATCTGCCCGCCATGGCTGTCGACCACCCGCTTGACGATGGCCAGGCCAAGGCCTGCACCGCCGGAGGGTGCGCCTTCGCCGCGCGCGAAACGCTCGAACACGCGTTCGGCATCGGCGGCGGCGATGCCGGTGCCGTGGTCGGCGATGGTCAGCACGGCCTGCCCGCCTTCAGCGGTCAGCGCGATCTGCAAGGGGCCATCGCCGCCGTACTTCAGCGCGTTGTCGACCAGATTCTTGATGGCTTCGCGCAGCAGCAGCGCGTCGCCATGCACCTGCACCGGCTCGGCCGTCATCGCCAGCTGCACGCGCGGGGCGGGCCCTGCCTGCGGCAGCGCTTCATGCAGGGCCTGGTGCACGGTCTCGGCCAGGTCCACGGTGGCGAAGCGCTGCAGATGTGACCGATGGATCACGCTGGCATCGCTGAGCAGCTGGTTGAGCAGCCGGCTCATGTGGGTGGCGTTGCGCTCGATCGCCTGCAGGCTGCGCCGCATGTCTTCCGGATCGTCGTCGTCCAGCGCCAGCTGTGCCTGCGCACGCAGCGCGGCCAACGGCGTGCGCATCTGGTGCGCGGCCTCGGCCATGAACGCGCGCAGGGTTTCATTGCTGCTGGACAGGCGCTCCATGAAGCGGTTCAGCGCGGCCACCATCTGGTCCATCTCGCGTGGCACGCGCGCATCCAGCGGTTTCAGGTCGGACGGCTCACGGCGTGACAGTTCGCGCTCGACCCGCACCAGCGGCCGGAACGCGCGGTGCACGCCGAACGCCACCAGTGCCAGCAGCAATCCCGACAGCACGCCGATGGCCAACAGCGCGCGGGTGACCAGTTCCTGCGCCACCGCTTCGCGCGCACGCCGGGTCTGCCCCACCTGCACCTGCACTTCGCCCTGCGCGGAGGCCGCGGCAAAGCTGCGGCCGACCACCACGAAACGCACGATCTCGCCGCTGTAAGGGGCATCGAACAACTGCGGTTGCGTGCCCGGCCGCCGCGGCGACGCAGGCAGGTCAGCGTAGCCGGTGATCAGGTTGCCGCGGCTGTCGGCGATCCGGTAGAACACGCGGTCTTCCGGCGCCATCGCCAGAAGGTCCAGCGCGGCATACGGAAGGTCCACCTGCCACTGGCCATCGACCAATGCCACCGAATCGGCGATCGACAGGGCCGACGACACCAGCAGATGGTCGTAGGAGCGGTTGGCGGCACGCTGGCCGTAGTCGCGTGCAGCGAACAGCAGCGCCACCGCGAACACCGCCAGCAACGCGCCCAGGTACAGCAGCAGGGTGCGCCGCAGCGACCCGGGGGCGGCACTTGCGCTGCGCGCGTCAACCATCGGCATCGGCCGGGCCGTCGCTGGCTTCAAGCAGATAGCCGACACCACGCACCGTGGTGATGCGCAGCGGTGCGCCCGCCAGCTTTCTGCGCAGGCGACCGATGTACAGCTCGATGGCATTCGGCCCGGCTTCGTCATCGAAACCGAACAGGCCATTGCCGATCTCATCCTTGCCCACCACCTGGCCCAGGCGCCCGACCAGGATCTCCAGTAAGCGATACTCGCGGTTGGGCAGCTCGATCGGCTCGCCATCCAGGGTCACCCGGTGCGCAGCGTTGTCGAACTGGAAGCCGCCGATCTGCACCACTTCGCTGGCTTGCCCGCGTGCACGTCGCAGCAGCACGCGGCAGCGCGCTTCGAATTCACGGAAGTCGAATGGCTTGCCGAGGTAGTCGTCAGCACCGACATCGAGTGCCTGCACGCGATCTTCGATGCCATCGCGTGCGGTCAGCATCAGCACCGGTGTGCTGTCACCACGCTCGCGCATGCCGGCCAGCACCCGCAGCCCATCCAGTTTTGGCAGGCCGATATCCAGCACCACCAGATCGAAACTCTGGTAACGCAGCACGCTGGCGGCGGCCAGGCCGTCGGCCTGCCAGTCCACCGCGTGACCACTGCGGCGCATGCGACGGATGATCGCATCGGCCAGGTCCGGGTTGTCTTCGACCAGCAGCAGGCGCATGGGCACAACAGTGGGAGGGGAAACGAATGCTACCGCATGGCGCCGCTGCGCTCGCCGGGCATGGCCGGGCGCTACCGATGCTGACCTGTTCCGCCGGTCATGGATCGGCGCCCCCGGGTGCATCGTCGCCGGGTAGCGCAGCGGAGACCATTTACGCTGCACCGCACAAACCGCTGACAGGACGATGACAGCTTGCGCGACACAGACTGCGGCCGCGCACCGTCCGGTGCCCACGATTGCCGCGCGCCTGGCGCGCACCTGGGAGGGTTTGTGGAATTGAGCATTGCCTGGCGGCGTCCTGCCGCCATGATGGCCCTGGCTGCGCTGGCCGCGCCGGTCTTCGCCGAAGACGAGCGTCCAGTGACCGCCACGGTGGGCGGCCGCCTGCACCTGGACTTCGCCACCTTCGACAACGACAACCGGGGTACGCCGAACAAGGACGACACCGAGATCCGCCGCGCCTGGGTTGACGTGTCCGGCAAGTTCTTCGTGGTCGACTACAAGCTGGAAGCCGATTTCTCCGGCGACCGTGTCGAGGCCAAGGACGTCTACCTGAGCCGCAGCTTCGGCGATGCCGGTCGCCTCACCGTGGGCCAGTTCAAGCAGTATTTCTCGCTGGACGACCGCACCGGCTCCAACTACGGCAGCTTCCTGGAGCGCGGCAACGCCGGCACCACGCTGGCGCCGCTGTACCGGCTGGGCGCCTCGTGGCAGGCCAATCCGGGCGATTTCACCTGGGCGGCCAGCGTGTACAGCCTGGAGAGCATCGACGCCTGGCAGGTCAAGGGCCGCGCTGCGGGTGGACGCGTTACCTGGGCGCCGTCACCCAGCGAGGGCGACGTGCTGCACCTGGGCCTGTCGCTGGCCCGCGAGGCCTATGACAACCCGGGCGGCAACGGCACCCCGGGCCTGAAGATCCGTCCGCGTCCGGCCGGCCATCTGTCCGACGAAAGCCGCCTGACCCTGGTCGACTTCTCCGCCGGCCGCGATACCGACGTCAACAAGTGGTCGCTGGAATATGCGCAGGTGCGCGGCCCGCTGTCATGGCAGGGCGAGTTCAGCGGCGCCACCTTCGATGATGGCGCCCAGCGCGGTGACGTGATGGCCGCCTACGGCATGCTCAGCTGGTTCGTTACCGGCGAAAGCCGCGCCTACGACCGCAAGACCGGTCGCTTCGCCCGGGTCAAGAACATCCGCCACAAGGCCGGTGCCTTCGAAGTGGCCCTGCGCTACGACCAGATGTGGGGCGCGCAGCACCTCGATGGTGCGCCGGACCTGCGCCGTGGCAGTACCGAAGGCTGGACGCTGGGCGGCAACTGGTACCTGCGCGACAACCTGCGCTTCATGCTCAACGTGATCGAAAGCCGCAACCGCGACCGCCTCGCTGGCACCACGGTGGATCGCACGCGCGCGGTCACCGGGCGCCTGCAGTTCGACTTCTAACGCGTTTTCCCCGGGCACGCACGCTCGGGCCCCTTCCACGTCCCACGTCCTGTTTCCTCTAGGAGTCCGCAGATGATGCTGAGCATCCTCGGCTTTGGCATGGTCATTACGTTCATGTACTTGATCATGAGCAAACGACTGTCGCCGCTCGTTGCCCTGATCACCATTCCCATCATCTTCGCCCTGATCGGTGGCTTCGCCGCCGGCATCGACGAGATGATGCTGGAAGGCATCAAGAAGATCGCGCCGACCGGCGTGATGTTGATGTTCGCCATCCTCTACTTCGGCGTGATGATCGATGCAGGCCTGTTCGATCCGCTGGTGCGGATCATCCTGCGCTTCGTCAAGGGCGACCCGATGAAGATCGTGCTTGGCACCGCCGTGCTGGCGATGCTGATCTCGCTCGACGGCGATGGCTCGACCACCTACATGATCACCGTCTCGGCGATGCTGCCGCTGTACCAGCGGCTGGGCATGAACGCGCTGAACATGACCTGCGTGACCATTCTCGCCGGTGGCGTGATGAACCTGACCCCGTGGGGCGGCCCGACCGCACGCGCGGCCACCGCACTGCACGTGGATCCGGCCGATGTGTTCGTGCCACTGATTCCCTCGATGGTGATCGCCTGCGCTGGCGTGCTGCTGCTGGCCTGGTACCTGGGCCTGAAGGAGCGTCGTCGCCTGGGCGTGGTGACCCTGCCCAAGAGCGGCAGCTGGATGGACAACAGCGTGTCCGACGACGGCAACACGCTGCCGACCGTGGAAGACGCCGAAGACACCAAGCGCCCCAAGCTGCTGTGGGTGAACCTGGTGCTGACCCTGGCGCTGATGAGCGCGCTCATCATCGGTGTGCTGCCGATGCCGGTGCTGTTCATGATCGGCTTCGCCATCGCGCTGGTGATCAACTACCCGAACCTGGCCGAACAGCGCCGCCGCGTGGTCAGCCATGCCGGCAGCGTGCTGTCGGTGGTGGCGCTGATCTTCGCCGCAGGCATCTTCACCGGCATCCTCAACAACACCGGCATGGTCGAGGCGATGTCGCACAGCTTCCTGGCGATCATCCCCGACAGCTGGGGCCCGTACCTGGCGGTGATCACCGCCGTGGCCTCGATGCCATTCACCTTCTTCATGTCCAACGACGCGTTCTACTTCGGCGTGCTGCCGATCCTGTCCGAGGCGGCCGGCAACTACGGCATCACCCCGGTGGAAATGGCCCGCGCGTCGCTGGCCGGGCAGCCGGTGCACCTGCTCAGCCCGCTGGTGCCTTCCACCTATCTGCTGGTGGGGCTGGCCAAGGTTGAATTCGCCGACCACCAGAAATTCACCCTGAAGTGGGCGATCGCCATTTCGCTGCTGCTGATGATCGGCGGCCTGTTGTTCGGGCTCTATCCCTTCACGGCCTGATTTCCTTACCAAGGAGCGTTCTGCAATGACTCTTCGCATCGCCTACGTCACCAGCGGGATGGGCAGTGTCGGCACTGCCATCTGCCAGAGCCTGGCCCGTTCCGGCCATACCGTGGTCGCCGGCTGCGCGCCCAACTCGCCGCGCAAGGCCAACTGGCTGCGCGAGCAGCGCGAACAGGGCTTTGATTTCATCGCCTCCGAAGGCAACGCCACCGATTGGGCGTCGACCACGGCGGCCTTCGCCAAGGTGCGTGCCGAGGTCGGCGAGGTGGACGTGCTGGTCAACAACTCCGGCGGCAGCCGCGACCTGCTGTTCCGGCAGATGACGGTGGAGGACTGGAATGCGGTGATCGCCTCCAATCTCAATTCGCTGTTCAACCTGACCAAGCAGGTGGTCGATGGCATGGCCACGCGTGGCTGGGGCCGCATCATCAACATCGGTTCGGTCAGCGCGCACAAGGGCCAGATCGGCCAGGTGAACTACGCTACGGCAAAAGCCGCGATGCACGGTTTCAGCCGTGCGCTGGCCGCTGAAGTCGCCTCGCGCGGGGTCACCGTCAACACGCTGTCGCCGGGCTACATCGCCAGCCAGGCGATCAGCAGCTTCCCACCGGACGTGCTGGATCGACTGGCCGCGTCGGTACCGGTGCGGCGCCTGGGTCGCCCGGAAGAAGTGGCCGGCCTGTGTGCCTGGCTGGCTTCGGATGAAGCCTCCTACGTGACCGGTGCCGACTATCCGGTCAACGGTGGCCTGTACATGGGCTAGCCCTCTCCGCGCAGGGCGTGGGTCTGCTTCCCTCCCCCGGCAGATTCACGCCCTGCGCGGCTTCTCCCACGACGCCGTTCGTTGGTTTTCCGTAAACAAGGTTTCATGTTCCGTTCGCATAGTGGCCGTGCACCACGCCCCCGGGCCGGTGACCATCCCCCATGCAACGGACCATCATGCAGACCCGATACCTGACGATCGCCGTGGCGATCGCGCTTTCCGCCGCCAGCGCCCACGCCGCTGAAGCCACCGACGCCACCGCCGATACCGCGCTGAGCGCGCAGACGCTGGATACCGTCTCGGTCATCGGCCAGGGAGAGACCCGCCAGGTGCAGCGCATCACCACCGTCGACAAGCAGGTGCTGCCGCCGGGTACCAGCGGCCAGAAGATCCTCGACCGCCTGCCCGGCGTGTCGGTGCAATCCAACGATGCATTCGGTGCCAATGAGGAATCGCAGACCATCAGCCTGCGTGGCTTCGACAAGAGCCGCCTGGGTTACACGCTGGACGGCATCCCGCTGGGCGACAACAGCTACGGCAACTACAACGGCCTCAGCATCGCCCGTGCACTGATCGCCGAGAACCTGGCCGGCGCCGAGCTGTCGCAGGGCATCGGCTCGCTGGGCGTGGCCTCGACCAGCAACCTTGGCGGCACCATCCAGTACTTCTCGATGGACCCGTCCACCGAATTCGGCGGCCGCGCCAGCATCACCGTCGGCGATGACAACCAGCGCCGCGGCTACCTGCGGGTGGACACCGGCGACATCAACGGCTTCTCGGCCTACGTGTCCGGCGTGCACCAGGACCAGGACATGTGGGCCGCGCCGTACCAGAACCAGACCACCCGCCAGTTCAATGCCAAGGCGGTATGGAACGTGGGCGACAACCGCTTCGGTGCCTTTGTCGCCACCTCGCGCGCCAGCCAGGCCAACTATGCCTACCTGTCCAAGGACATGCTGGCGCGCGGCCTGGGTTATGACTGGAACATCTATGCACCGGACTGGGATCGCGCCGTCGCGGCTGCATACTGCGCACCGGGCACCTACAACAAGGCACGCTGTGCATTCAGCGGCGGCGTCAACAGCATCGACGATGCCTACTACCAGAGCCGTGCGCTGCGCGATGACAACCTGTACTCGATCGACGCCGACATCCGCCTGGGTGAACAGGGCCGCCTGAAACTACTGGGCTACCACCACGAAAACCGTGGCCAGGGCCACTGGTGGGCACCGGGCCAGCCGTCCTACCCGGGCACCGACAGGATGCTGCCGATCTCGATCCGCAGCACCAACTACACCATCAACCGCGATGGCGTGACCGCTGCGCTGTCGTGGACGCTGGGCATCCACGAACTGGAAGCCGGCGTGTGGTACGAGCAGAACGACCATAACGTCTCGCGCAACTTCTACTACATCAGCGGCCCGTTCCTGGACGACCTGTACCTGCAGAATCCGGATCGTCGCCTGTTCAACCAGGACTTCGACATCCGTACCCGCCAGTTCTATGTGCAGGACCGCATGCGCTTCCTCGACCAGCGCCTGACCGTGGACGTGGGCATCAAGAGCCCCAACACGCGCATGACTGCCAAGGCCCAGCCGGGCGTGGAAACCAGCATCGCCTCGGGTACGCTGACCGCCAAGGAATCGGTGCTGCCGCAGCTGGGCGTGGGCTTCAAGCTCAACGCCAACAATGAAGTGTTCGCCTCGTACGCCGAGAACATCGCCGCCTTCGTCGGCGGCGGCAGCGGTGGCCCGCTGCAGGTGTCACCGGAATCGTTCGCGGCCAGCGCCGGCCTGGAGCCGGAGAAGTCCAAGAGCCTGGAAGCTGGTTTCCGTACCTTCGGCGAGAAATACCAGGCGTCGATCGCGGCCTACAACGTGAAGTTCGACAACCGTCTGCTGTCGTTGAACCCGTGCTCGAGCATCGAGGTAGGCACGCGCCCGGAGTGCGTGACGCGCTTCATCAACGTCGGTTCGGTGAAGAGCCATGGCGCAGAGCTGACCTTCATCCTCAAGCCGGTCGATGGCCTGCAGTGGTACAACGCGCTGTCCTGGAACAAGACCACCTACGAGGATGACTACACCTCGGGCGGTGCGATCGTACCGGTGGCCGGCAAGATCACCGTGGATACGCCGCAGCGCATGGCGTCCAGCGAGATCAGCTGGAACCGCGATGGCTTCTTCGCCAGCCTGCGCGCCAAGTACACCGGCAAGCGGTACTACACCTACACCAACGACCAGTCGGTGCCGGGCGTGACCACCTTCGATGCCGGCGCCGGCTACGACTTCGGCCCGGGCATGGGCCTGCGCAACGTGCGGGTGTCGTTGAACGCGACCAACCTGACCAACAAGCGTTATGCGGGCCAGCTGAGTTCGTTCGCACCGACCGATCCGAAGGGCACGCGGTATGCAATCCATGCGAGTGCGCCGCGGCAGATCTTCATGACGGTGGCGGCGGAGTTCTAAGTCGAAAGCGGGTGCTGCGGCGCATCAGTACCGCAGCGGGGCGAGGTGGGACGGGCCGAGGCAGGACACGCCGCAAGTACGTCCCTGTAGGCTCGGTCGGCGCATCCATGCGCCTCACGGTCCTGCCTCGGCCCGTCCCACCGCGCTCGACGATTTCCTGCGCCGGCGCGGAGGCAATGGAAAGCAAGAGCAAAAGCAAAGCGCCGGGCAGTGCCCGGCGCTTTGCTTTTCAAGCTCTCCAAGCGCAATCCCTCTGGTGGATTGCTGGCCGTCTAGCGGGAAATTGTCTGGAGCGGGGGGCTTGCGCTGGCCAGGACCGTCCACGGCATGGATGCCGTGGCCGAGCCTACAGGGACGTACTTGCGGCGTGTCCTGGCCAGCGC
>NZ_JBYTEK010000032.1:0-17281 GCF_058783335.1 Stenotrophomonas sp. FW305-C-20-S1
CCGCTGGCCGGCAAACGCAGGCATTCCGGTGGATGCCGGCCAGCGGCCGGCACTACCCACATCCGCAGGCATTCCGGTGGTTGCCGGCCAGCGGCCGGCACTACCCACATCACCGCTGCGACGGACCCCAGTAGCCCAGGTCCTTGCGGATCTGCAGGTCCCGGACCCAACTGCCAAACGGCTTGCGACGCAGCACGCCCATTTCGCCGGACAGGAAATCCTCGGTGGCGGCGATCACCCGCTCGCTGGACAGGCCATCGCGATAGGGGTGAATGGCATCGGCGTAACGCACGATCTCCGCCTGCAACGCCGCGTCGGGATGCAGCGCGCGCGCCAGCATGGCCGGCAACTGCTGCGGATCGTCGAAATCGATCATGTGCGGCTTCGGCACGCGGTTGCGGAAGGTCACCACCGGCTTGTGCTGGACGATGAACTCCGAAACGATCGATGAGGTGTCCGACACCAGCACGTCGGCGGCGCGCTGGGCGGCCATCACCTGCTCCGGTTCGATGAAACGCGCATTGGCGCCGGCCAGCGCGCGGTAGCGTTCGAACAGTTCCGGCGGGCACTTCGGGTGCAGGGTCAGCAGCCAGTAGTGCTGCCCGGCGGCGATGTCGGCCGCGATCTGCGCATGCAGGTGCGGGGCGGCGCTCAAGCGCTCGGTGAAGGTTGAACCGAACAGGATCACCGGGCGGCCGCCGGCTGCACTGCGCAGCACGGCACTGTCGCCACCGTCGTCGCGGAACAGCGGGTCCAGCTTCGGCCAGCCGGTTTCCGCCACGGCGAAATGGCCCTGCACTGCCGCGATCCCGCGGAACGGCGCGGTGGTGGCAGGGCCCTGCGTGCAGTACAGGTCGAACATGCCGCGCACCCGGAAGTGGCCACGCGCACTGTCGCGCTTTTCCACGTTGAAGCCATGGAACAGCTGCACCTTGGCCCCCGACAGGAAGGTCGGCACCCAGTTGGCCGCGCTGAACACCGCCCGCGGCCGCATCGCCAGGGCCTGCTTCAGGCCGATGTTCGGCACGCCGGGCAGCTGGCTGCCAGCCGCACCATCTTCGAACCAGGCCGCCACTTCCTGGCCGGAAGCGTGCAAGGCCTGCACCAACGGGGCGAGAATAGGCAGCGCATAGCGCTCCGTCGCAAACAACAGGTACCCGGCCATCATGTCCTCCACGACCGCTCCCATCGAACGGCCTCGCATCTCGGCCTGCATTATCGCGTTCAACGAGGCCGGGCGCATCGGCGACTGCCTGGCCTCGCTGGCCTTCTGCGATGAGATCGTGGTGGTGGACTCGCAGTCCACCGACGCCACGGTGGCCATCGCCGAGGCGGCCGGCGCCCGCGTGCTGCAGCGTCCGTTCGATGGCTTCCGCAGCCAGAAGGCATTCTGCGTCGAGCAGGCCACCCACCACTGGGTGCTGTGCCTGGACGCCGACGAGCGCATCAGCCCGGAACTGCGCACGGCCATCGAGCAGGCCCGCGACGGCGGCTTTGCAGGTCATGCGGGTTACCGCTTCGCCCGCCTGTCGGAGTACTTCGGCAGGTTCCTGCGCCACGGCAATGCCTATCCGGACCGGGTGCTGCGCCTGTTCGACCGCCGCCACGGCGGCTGGCGCGGCAAGCGCGAGATCCATGAGGCGGCCAGTGTCGATGGCACGGTCGGCACCCTGCGCGGGGACCTCATCCACTTCCCCTACCGCTCGCTGCAGCAGCAGCTGGCCAAGACCGAGAAGTACGCGCGGATGATGGCCGAACACGAGTTCGCGCGTGGCAAGCGGGCCACCCTCGGCAAGCTGGTGCTGGCCCCGGCCTGGCGGTTCTGGCGCGGCTTCCTGTTCCGTGGCGGCTTCCGCGACGGCTGGCATGGCCTGGTATATGCCTACGTGCGCGCCAACTACGTGCGCCAGAAGACCATCATGCTGTGGATGCTGGGCAACGGTCAGGCCGTGTCCGATCCGCCCAACCCCTGAGTGCGGAGCCGAGCGTGGCTGGACGCTACCGGGCGTTCTTTGCCCGGTGCCGGGCACCTTCCACGATCGACAGGCCGGTCAGCAGGCCGACGATGGTGACGTAGAAGCTTGCGGTCATCTGGTGCGCGAACATCGACTGGGTCAGGCCGCACAGGATGTAGGACACCACCACCATCACACCGGCGGCGGCAGGGCCACGGAAGGTAGCGTGTCCACTGCGCCGGTGCAGGCGCAGGAACACCCAGAGTGGCACCCCGTATACCGCCAGCAGCAGCAACATGCCCGGCAGGCCCTGGGTGGCCGACCATTCGGCCAGATCGTTGTGCGCATGGCGCAGGTGGCAGCGGATTTCCTGCGGATTCTCGCGGCAGGCCGGCACACGCTTCATGGCCCTGTCGAAGTGGCCGATGCCCACCCCGGTCAGTGGATGGTCGAGGAAGGTCTCCCACGCCACCTGCAGGCGCTCGACGCGCGCCCCGGCCGAAGAGTCGCTGTCACCCTGCTCCATGCGCTGCACATCGCTGTGCAGTTCGGACAACCGCACCTGGTGGCGCAGTTCGGGCACCGACAGCAGCAGGGTCGCGCCGATGGCCAGCATGCCGGCAAGCACTGAAAGACGCGCCGCGCCGGTGCGCCAGCGCAGGCTCAGTGCCAGCACCACCAGCAGCGCCAGCAGGGCCGCGAACACGCCCCGGCTTCCGGTCAGGATGATGGTTCCGCAGCCGGCGGCCATTCCGACGATCACCAACGACCAGCGCCGCGACGGCCGGCAGAACACCAGCAGCACCATCAGCATCATCACGATGTCGGCGAGCACGATCGCGTTGGTGAACAGTTCGGCGCGTGCCGCACCCTGGAACACCTGCAGCGCCGAAAGCACGAAGGTGCCCACCAGTCCGGCCAACGCACCGCGCCACAGCCAGCGCATGTCCGGGCGCAGCGCACACACCCACAGTGCGATCCACGGGATGACCAGGAAGCGGGATCGATTGTCGACATCGCGCAAGCCCTGTTCGAACAGCGCGACCGACACGATGGCCATCACCAGCACCGCCAGCATCAGCCAGCTGAGGACCTTGATCGGCTGCTTGTCCATACGCCGGGCCTGCCACAGCAGGCCGGGCACCATCGCCGTGCTGACCAGCAGCAGCAGCGCGTAGGGCAACAGGTTGATCGGGATCGTCAGCACCAGTGCCGGCATGCAGAACAGGCCGATCTGCGCCAGCCAGTGCGCCGCGCGCGGGCGCCTGCCTGCGGGGACGCCCAGCGGATCGCCGATCGTGGATTCCAGGTTGTGCTGTGAAGCTGCCACGTCGAAAAAGTTCGCTGCAATCCGGCGGAATGAACGGGATCACCGGCACGGCCAATCCCACGCTGACGTTTTACTGCCTTTGCTGTCGCTTGGGCAGTCTGGACAAGCACGGGCCAGGATGGTTATTCCTCACGTTGCAGCCGTCGTTCACGTTCGCGTTCCTCCGCGCTGGCCACACACCGGCCCTGCACGGCAGCAGCCGGTACCAGCCACCAGCGGCGGCGGTTGGCGATCCCGGCCAGCTCGGCACGGTCGCGGTCGATGCAGGGCAGCAGCGCGTCTTCGTGGACCAGCAACCAGCGCCGCCGGGGCGCCAGCTGTTGCCATTCCACCGCCGCAGCCAGCTGTGCATCCCAGGGCTCGTTGAAACCGAAGGTGGCTGCCGGGCGGTCTGCCATCAGCAGATTCTGCTCTTTCCAGGCCACCAGTCCCAGCTCGGCATCGGCGCCGATACGCTGGCCGGTGTGCCGCATCAGGCCGCGGGCGGAACTTGAATCATTCAGCAGCGGATAGCCGATCAGGCTGTACAGCACCCAGACGGCAGTCAGGGTCGAGACCAGGGCCAGCTCGCGGCGGGCGCGCCCGAACAGCAGCAGGCTGGCCACACCCCAGCCGCCCATCGCCATCGCCGCCCAGGCCAGGGCGTTCATTTCGCCATTGCCGATGCCCCGCGTCTGCATCAGCCGCATTTCGAAGCCGGGCTTGCCCAGCAGGGCAGACAACCCCGCGGCCAACGTGCCCAGCGACAGCAGCAGGGTGAACGCCCCCAGCAGCCATTGCGCGTCACGCCGGCGCAGCAGCCCCGGCAGCAACGGCGCCAGCGCCAGGCAGAACATCGGCAGCGCCGGCAGGATGTAGACGTCGCGCTTGCCATTGGGGATCGAGAAGAACAGCACGATCAGCGCCCACCAGCCCAGCAGCAACAGATAGCGCGCATCCCGGCGCTGCAGCCGGCGCCGCCAGGCGGGGATCGCCCACGGCACCGCCAGGAAGGCCGGAATCCACATCGACGGCATGGTGCCCAGGAAGTACCACCATGGCTGGTGGTGGTCCCACGATTGCGCATAGCGCTTGGCGGTCTGCCGGAACAGGATGTCGTCCATGTAGGCCAGGTATTCGCCGGAACGGGTGGCCAGCGCGGTCATCACCATGGGCACCAGCCACAGCGCGATGGCCAACACGAATGCCAGCGGTGCCAGCCAGAAGCGCAGGTCGCGCGCATGCAGCCGCACCCGTGGCCAGTGCAGGGCCGAGCCGATCACCGCTGGCACGATCATCAGCAGCGCGATCACGCCCACGCCCTTGGTGATCACCCCGATGCCGGCAAAGAACCAGCCCAGCCACCACCAGCGCCAGGCAGGGCCCAGCAGCAGGTGGCGCAGCAGGCCATAGTTGGCCAGGGTGATGAACAACACCACCAGCGGGTCGATCTGCGCCTTCTTCGACTGGAAGGTGAACTGCAGGGCGAACAGCAGCGCCCAGCCAGCGTAAAGACCGACCTGGCGTGTCCACAGGCGCCGGCCGAGGTCGACCACGCACCACAGCGTGCCCAGTGCAGCGATCAGCGAAGGCAGCAGGAACGCCACGCGCCAGTTGCCGATCACGCTGTACAGCGTGGCCTGCCACCACATCAGCATCGGCGGCTTGTCCGAGTACAGCTCCAGCCCACGGTGCGGGAACAGCCAGTCGCCGCTGTCCACCATCTGCTTGGCGACCAGGGCGAAGCGCGGTTCGTCCGAGGGCCAGGGATCGCGTAGTCCCAGCCCGGCACCCAACACCAACAGGGCCATCACAACGAACAGCCATGTCTGGCGTGACGCACGGGTTTTCAGCATGGGGGCTCGGACAGCGGTTGGGTCAGCCCTTTTTTAGCAGACGCGCGTAGAAAAATCCGTCAGCATCGTTTTCACCGGGCAGGCGCTGGCGAGCAATACCGTCACACTCCAGACCAAATGCGTCATCCAGCGCGACCGCTTCCGCATCCGCGTGCCATTTCAGGAAGCCCTTTACCTGATCGACGTTTTCCGCGCGCAGGATCGAGCAGGTGGCATACAGCAACACACCACCGGGGCGCAGCATCGACCAGCAGGCTTCCAGCAGGCGGGCCTGGATGCCGACCAGCGCATCGATGTCTTCCGCACGGCGATGGAACATCACGTCCGGTTGCCGGCGGATGACGCCGGTGGCCGAGCACGGTGCGTCCAGCAGGATCGCGTCGAACGGAACGCCGTCCCACCATGCCCCCGGATCGCTGGCATCGGCCACCAGGACCTGGGCGCCTTCGCCCACACCGGTGCGGGCGAACGTATCCCTGGCGCGCGCCAGACGACGGGCATCGATATCCAGCGCCAGCAATTGCAGGCTGGGGTCACGCTCGAGCAGGTGCGCCGACTTGCCGCCCGGGGCGGCACAGGCGTCGAGCACGCGGCTGCCTGCCGGCGGCGCCAGCGCGTCGGCTGCACACTGCGCCGACAGATCCTGCACCGACAGCAGGCCTTCGCCGAAACCGGGCAGCTGGTTCACCGGAACCGGCACGGCCAGTCGCAGCGCATCAGCGCTCAGCGCGCTGGCTTCGGCGGCAATGCCCGCCTCGGCCAGGGCCGCCATCATCTTGTCGCGCCCGCCCTGCTGGCGGTTGGCACGCAGCCACAGCGGCGCTGGCTGCAGGCTGGCGGCGAAGATCGCCTCGGCCTGTGCCGGCCAGTCGTGCTCGACGGCCTCGGCCAGCCATGCCGGAAATGCGTCGCGCGCCGGTTGTTCGGGGAAGCCTTCGCGCTGGGCCCGTCGCAGGATCGCATTGACCAGGCCAGCCTGGCGTTCGCGGCCAAGTGCGCGTGCAGCATCGACCGTCGCCGACAGGGCCGCATGGGCAGGCAGTTCCAGCACATCCAGCTGGGCGAAGCCCACCATCAGCAACGTGCGCAGGTCGGCATCGCGTGCGGACAGCGGCTTCTGCATCCATCCCTGCAGGGCGGCGTCATAGGTGCTGCGACGACGCAGCACCGCAAAGCACAACGCTTCAAGCAGCGCGCGGTCGCGGGTGTCGGACAGCTTCGGCAGCGCCCAGGCCAGTTCCGCCTTGAGCGAACGACCGCGGGTGAACACCTGCGCAAGCACGCGCGCAGCCAGCATGCGGGTGGCCGCGCCCGGCGCCGCCTTGGCGATGGAAAAATCGTTTGCCTTGCTCACCCGTCAAACCCCCACGCGCAGATCACGGCGCGCATTGAGGTAGTCGGCAGCGGTGATTGCCTTGCCGCCTTCGCGCTGCAGCACGCGCAGGCGCAACGCGCCCTGCCCGCAGGCGATGTCGATGCCCTCGCGGCCCGCGGCCAGCACCGTGCCCGGCGCCTGGCCATGCGTCATATCCAGCGCCACCGCGCCGTGGATGCGCACGCGCTCACCGGCCAGCAGTGCCTCGGCAATCGGCCACGGATTGAATGCACGCACCGTGCGCGCCAACGCTTCTGCGTCCTGCGCCCAGTCAAGTTTTGCCTCGGCCTTGTCCAGCTTGTGCGCGTATGTCACGCCCTGCTCCGGCTGCGGCCGTGCGATCGGCTTGATGCCGGCGCGCAGCAGGCCCAGCCCATCGGACAGCACCTGCGCGCCGAGCTCGGCCAGCTTGTCGTGCAGCTGGCCACCGGTATCGGTAGCGGCGATCGGCAGCTCCTGGTGCAGCAGCACCGGGCCCGTATCCAGGCCGGCTTCCATCTGCATCAGGCAGACGCCGGTCTTGCTGTCACCGGCCTGGATGGCGCGCTGGATCGGTGCGGCGCCGCGCCAGCGCGGCAGCAGCGAACCATGCACGTTCCAGCAACCGTGGGTCGGAATGGTCAGCACCGCCTTGGGCAGGATCAGGCCATAGGCCACCACCACCATCAGGTCCGGCTGCAGGTCACGCAGCTGCTGCTGGGCCACTTCGTCCTTCAGCGTTTCCGGCTGGTACACGGGGATGCCACGGGCGACCGCTTCCAGCTTGACCGGCGAAGGCGCCAGACCACGGCCGCGACCGGCAGGGCGATCGGGCTGGGTATAGACAGCCACCACCTCGTGATGACGCGCGGCCGCGCGCAGCGACGACACCGCGAATTCCGGCGTACCGGCAAAGACAATCCTCATGGCAACCCCACTTGCAGGATGAAATCGTGCAGGAAAAAAAACGGCGCCGTCGGCCGGCGCCATGCAGCCCGCGCGTCACGCGCAGGCGCGGGCCACCCCGAAGGGCGGCCCGGAGCAGCGATCACGCCACGTGCTTGCGCTGCTTGGCCAGCTTCTTGCGGACCATCTCGCGCTTCAGCGGCGACAGGTAATCGATGAACAGCTTGCCGTCCAGATGGTCCATCTCGTGCTGCACGCAGACCGCCAGCAGGCCGTCGGTGGTCAACTCCTGCGGCTGCCCCTGGCGATCCAGGAACTTGACGGTGATGGTGTCGGCACGGGTCACGTCGGCGAAGATGCCGGGCACCGACAGGCAGCCTTCCTGGTACACCTGGCCCCCGTCCTTGGCGACGATTTCCGGGTTGATGAAGACGCGCGGCTCGTTCTTTTCTTCGCTCACGTCGATGACCATGAAGCGCTGGTGCACGTCCACCTGGCTGGCAGCCAGGCCGATGCCCGGGGCGTCGTACATGGTCTCGAACATGTTGTCGAGCAGCTCCTGGAACGCCGGCGTGGTCACTTCGGCGGCATCGATCAACGCAGCCTTGGTACGCAGGCGCGGATCGGGGAACTCAAGGATGGGGAGTAAAGCCATGGCAGTTTCCGGGGTTGGGGCCGGGGTACGCCGGCATACGTCGCAGATTCTAGCTCCAACGCTTGCCTTGCGCCCCGGTTTCTGGACTATAGTGCGCGAACCTGTTGGGGAATCAGGGCTTCACACCTATGTTGCTTCGTTTTCGTACGGTCGTCGCCGCGGCGATGCTGACCGTGGCTGCCTATGCTACCGCCGTGGAAGTGAATGGCGGGCACCCGGACACCTATGTGGTCCGCAAAGGGGACACCCTGTGGGACATCGCAGGACGATTCCTGCAGAAACCATGGCTGTGGCCGGAGATATGGCAGGCCAATCCGCAGGTCGCCAATCCACACCTGATCTATCCCGGTGACGTCCTCAGCCTGGCCTACCTGGACCGCGTGACGGCCCAGCCCGGCCCGCGCCAGGAAGCCCCGGTAACCGGCGTGCCGCTGGCCCAGGTCGAGCCGTTCCTGAAGCAGCTCAGCGTGGTCGACAGCATCGAACAGCTGCCCTATGTGGTCGGCCTGGAAGACAACCGCCTGCGCGCCACCGGTGGGCAGACCGCCTATGTGCGCCTGGCCGACGCCCAGGTCGGGCAGCGCTGGGCCGTGGTCCGCCCGACCGTGCGCTACGCCCAGCCCAAGCCCACCGAGGACCTGACCGCCAACGGCGACGTCACCCCGGGCAGCGGCAATCTCTGGAAGGCCTTCAGCGCGCCCAACCACCGCCGCGGCGTGCTGGGTTATGAGCTGGCACAGGTCGGCACCGGCACCATCACCCAGGTGGCCGGCGGCAAGACCGAAGCGTCGACCCTGGCGCTGGACAACGCCAGCGGCGGCCGTGAAGTACGTGCAGGCGACCGCCTGGTGCCGGTCGAGGCCACCCCGTACGACCTGCAGTTCTTCCCGCATGTGCCCGCAGCCGGCGTGGAAGGCGTGGATGTACGCGTGCTGGCAGTCACCGATATGTTCACTACCGGCGGCCCGCGCGATGTGATCGCGATTTCCGCTGGCCGCGCCCAGGGCGTGGACAACGGCACCGTGTTCTCGCTGTGGCGCCATGGCAGCCACGTGGCGCACCGGATGAAGTTCCCGGGGTCCTCGCGCATGGACGACTCGATCAGCACCGGCGCCGGCCGGGTCAGCCTGCCTGATGAGTACGCCGCGCATGCCATGGTCTTCCGCACCTTCGACAACGTCAGCTATGCGCTGGTGATGCAGGGTGTGAAGCCGGTGCGTGTGGGCTACAGCGCGCTGCATCCGGACGCAAAATGATCCGGCGCCGGGCCCCGCCCGGCCTCGGCAGGGAGTGCCGACCGCATCGGCCGGCAACCTCCGGGATACCCTGACAGCAATACGCGAAGGCGCCCTAGGGCGCCTTTGTTGCGTGAGGCCGATAGTCGGGGGATGACTGAGCATGGACATGAGGCGCTGCTGCGCCTGTTGATCGCGGCTGGTTCCCTGGCACCCAGGCGCGCGCTGCTGCAGACCACCGGCAATGCGGATGCAGCGTTGGCGCTCGGTGTTGCAGGCTGGCGGGCCCACGGCTGCACGGCGGAACAATGCGCTGCGCTGGAGCGTCCCGACACCCGCGCCCTCGCGCTTGCGCAGCGCTGGCTGCAGCAGCCTGATCATCATCTGCTGGCCTGCAACGATCCCGCCTTCCCGCCCCTCCTGCTTGATGCACCCAATCCGCCCCTGGCGCTGTTCGTTGCCGGCGATCCGGCCATCGCCTGGCGTCCTGCGGTGGCCCTGGTCGGCAGCCGTTCACCCACCCCCGCCGGTCGTGCCCTGGCCGCCCGGTTTGCCAGCTGCTTCGTCGAGGCCGGGCTGGCGGTGACCAGTGGATTGGCGGCAGGCATCGATGCAGCCGCCCACCAGGCGGCACTGGACGCGGGCGGCTGCACCCTCGCGGTGATAGGCACTGGCCCGGACCGCGCCTATCCCACCAGCCATGCCCGCCTGCAGGCAAGAATCGCCACCGACGGCGCGGTGCTCAGCGAGTACCTGCCAGGTACGCCCGCACGGCCGGGTCACTTCCCCGCGCGCAACCGGCTGGTGGCCGGGTTGGCCCTGGCCACGGTGGTGGTCGAGGCCGCGCAACGCTCGGGCGCCCTGATCACCGCCCGGCTGGCAGCCGAAGCCGGCCGCGAGGTCTGCGCGATACCCGGTTCGGTGCTCAATCCGCGCGCCGCCGGCTGCCACCGGCTCATCCGTGAAGGGGTTGCCCTGGTCGAACGGCCCGAAGAAGTGCTGGAACTGCTGGCCCCGGCACTGCGTCACCAGCTTCCGGGCTTGCAAACCCGGCTTGCCACCCCCACTGAACAGGCAGCGCCGGCGGACCTGCCGGCATGCTGGGCGAACGACGCTGACTACCAGCGCTTGTGGCGGGTGCTGGAGCACGACCCAATCAGTATGGATTCACTGATCACGCAGTGTGGATTGACGGCGTCGGAGGTGTCCTCCATGCTGCTGGCCATGGAACTTGCGGGGATCGTGGTGTGCGTACACGGCCGCTACTGTCGACGTCCCTAGTTTCTTCACCTCCACAGCGTCGCGCGACGCAGGCCGAGGGGCAATGAAAGAGAGCATCCTGGATGTACTGTTGTACCTGTTTGAACACTATTTCAGCGAAGATGCGGACCTGATCCGTGACCGCGACTCACTGCAGAATGGCCTGATCCAGGCCGGTTTCAGCCCCACTGAGATCAACAAGGCATTCGAATGGCTCGATGCCCTGGCAGCGCAGCGCCCAAGCGCGGCCCAGGCCCGGGTCGATGGCCCGGTGCGCATCTATCACGGCCCGGAGCTGGACAAGCTTGACGTGGAGTGCCGTGGTTTCCTGCTGTACCTGGAACAGCACGGCATCCTCGATGCCGGCCAGCGCGAGCTGGTGCTGGACCGGGCGATGGCCCTGGACCAGGACGAACTGGACCTGGACGACCTGAAATGGGTCGTGCTGATGGTGCTGTTCAACCAGCCCGGCGCCGAGGCGGCCTACGCTTGGATGGAAACGCAGATGTTCGTGGACGAGCCAGAACCCCTGCACTGACCGTACACTTGGGGACCGTGCGCATTCAGGAGCGTCCCCGTGAGTGAGTGGTTCCATGCCGAAGGCAACCGCCAGCAAGGCCCGTTGCCCTCGGAACAGTTGATCGAGCTGTTCCGCAGCAACCAGATCACCCTGGACACCCTGGTATGGCGCGACGGCTTGCCGCAATGGCAGCCGTTGCGCAACGTGGTCGACGAACTGGGCCTGATCGTGCCCGCCGTTGATGCAGCCGCCACGGCACCACCGCCGCCGCCTGCCGCCCCTCTGCCGCCAACCCTTCCGCCCGCCTCTCCGTACGCGACCACGCCGATGGACGCTGCCCCGGTCGCGAAGAAGGGCCTGTCCGGCTGCGCGTTGACCGCCATCATCGGCGGCGTCGCACTGCTGGTGGTGGTGCCGATCCTGGCCATCCTGGCCGCGATCGCCCTGCCGGCCTACAACGACTACACCATCAAGGCCAAGGTCGCCGGCGCGGTCACCGTGCTGCAGCCGCTGAAGGACAAGGTCCAGCACTTCGCCGATGACCAGGGCCGCTGCCCGGGCGCCAACGACGCCGGCTTCCCGGCGGCGGACGAATTCGCAGGCCAGGGCCTGTCGGCCGTGCATATCGGCCGCTTCAACAATGGCCACTGCGGCATCGAAGCGACGCTCGCGGTTCCCGGCAAGAGCCAGGATGGCGACCTGCTCTGGCTCGAATACGACCGCGACAGCGGGCGCTGGGAATGCAGCGGCGAAAGCGACGACAAGTATCTGCCCACGCAATGCCGCGGCTGAGCCGCGCACCGGGCAACCCACCAAGGACGACCCAACAGGGGACATGCAATGACTGAGTGGTACTACGCCGAAGGACAGCAACGCCAGGGACCGCTGGAGGTCACCGAGATCCGCCAGCGCTTCCAGCGTGGCCAGTTGAACCTGGACACCCTGGTCTGGCGCGAAGGCATGGGGCAGTGGGCGCCGCTGCGGCAGATGGTGGAAGAGCTGGGCCTGCAGACCCTGGCCGATGCCAGCACGTCCACCGCCACCGGTGGCTTCGACCTGCGCAACGACTACGCCGCGATCGACAACGGCACCGCGCCCCTGCCGGGCACCGGCGCCCTCAGCAGCTCGCCGTACACCGCGCCCGGTGCAGGCGGCAGTGACTATTCGCAGCCGGTGCAGGGCGGCGAGGTGGTCTATGCCGGCTTCTGGAAGCGCTTTGCCGCCTACTTGATCGACTACTTCGTCCTGCTGATTCCCAGCGGCGTGGTCGGTGGCGTGCTGGGCTTCGTGCTCGGCGCGGGCATGGGCGCTGCCGGCAGCGGCGAAACAGCGGTTGAAGTGGTCACCCAGCTGATCAGTGGCCTGGCAGGCCTGTTCATCGCCGCCGCTTACTACGGCTGGTTCCATGCCTCCCGCGGCGGTGCCACCCTCGGCAAGATGGCCATCGGCATCAAGGTCGTGCGCGGCAATGGCGATCGCCTGACCCTGGGCCGCAGCATCGGCCGCTATTTCGCCACCATCCTCAGTGGCCTGACACTGTGCATCGGCTACCTGATGGCCGCCTTCACCGAGCGCAAGCAGGGCCTGCATGACCTGATCTGCGACACCGTGGTGGTCGACCGCTGGGCCTATACCGACCAGCCGCAGCTGCAGCGCCGCGAGATGGGCACGGTGACCATCGTGATCCTGGTGCTGGGCGGCCTGCTGATGCTGGCCGGTTTCGCCGCGATCATCTTCGCCGTCGGCGTCATCGCCAACATGGCGTCGTGATCGCGGATCGAGGGCCAATGCGCCGTCGCGGACGGCCATCCTCACGCCCCCCTGCTTGACAATGGCAGGCCGGGCGTGATTCCTCTAATAAGGTGAAACCTGAACGCCCGGCACAGTCCCGGGCGTTCAGTTTATTGATTTGCCCGTGGCCGCTTCACTAATGCGGCCGTTTGCTCCACCCTAGCGGCCCTTCCCCGCGGCTTACCCACAGACCCTGCTGCCATGCCCAAGCACCTGCTCATCGTTGAATCGCCGGCCAAAGCCAAGACGATCAACAAATACCTCGGCAAGGACTACACGGTCCTGGCCTCGTATGGGCACGTGCGTGACCTGATCCCGAAGGAAGGCGCGGTTGACCCGGACAACGGGTTCGCCATGCATTACGACGTGATCGAGAAGAACGAAAAGCATGTCGATGCGATCGCCAAGGCCGCAAAGGGCGCCGACGACATCCTGCTGGCGACCGACCCGGATCGCGAGGGTGAAGCGATCAGCTGGCATATCGCCGAGATCCTGAAGGAGCGCGGGCTGGTCAAGGACAAGCCGATGCAGCGCGTGGTGTTCACCGAGATCACCCCGCGCGCGATCAAGGAAGCGATCAGCCAGCCGCGCGAGATCGCCAGCGACCTGGTCGATGCCCAGCAGGCGCGGCGCGCGCTGGACTACCTGGTCGGTTTCAACCTGTCGCCGGTGCTGTGGCGCAAGGTCCAGCGCGGCCTGTCGGCAGGCCGCGTGCAGAGCCCGGCGCTGCGCATGATCGTCGAGCGCGAGGAAGAGATCGAAGCCTTCATCGCCCGCGAGTACTGGTCGATCGCCGCCGAGTGCGCGCATCCCTCGCAGCACTTCAACGCCAAGCTGGTCAAGCTGGACGGGCAGAAGTTCGAGCAGTTCACCGTCACCGACGGCGACACCGCCGAGGCCGCCCGCCTGCGCATCCAGCAGGCCGCACAGGGCGCCCTGCATGTCACCGACGTGGCCAGCAAGGAGCGCAAGCGCCGCCCCGCGCCGCCGTTCACCACCTCCACGCTGCAGCAGGAAGCCTCGCGCAAGCTCGGTTTCACCACGCGCAAGACCATGCAGGTCGCGCAGAAGCTGTACGAAGGCGTGGACATCGGCGGCGACGAAGGCACGGTCGGCCTGATCTCGTACATGCGTACCGACTCGGTGAACCTGTCACAGGACGCGCTGGCCGAAATCCGCGACGTGATTGCCCGTGATTACGGCATCGCCTCGCTGCCCGACCAGCCCAACACCTACCAGACCAAGTCCAAGAACGCCCAGGAAGCGCACGAAGCGGTGCGCCCGACCTCGGCACTGCGCACCCCGTCCCAGGTCGCGCGGTTCCTGACCGACGACGAGCGCAAGCTGTACGAGCTGATCTGGAAGCGTGCAGTGGCCTGCCAGATGATCCCGGCAACGCTCAACACCGTCAGCGTGGACCTGTCGGCCGGCAGCGAACATGTGTTCCGCGCCAGCGGCACCACGGTGGTGGTGCCCGGCTTCCTGGCCGTGTACGAGGAAGGCAAGGACAGCAAGAGCGCCGAGGATGACGACGAAGGCCGCAAGCTGCCGGCGATGAAGCCGGGCGACCGCGTGCCGCTGGAGCGTATCGTGGCCGACCAGCACTTCACCCAGCCGCCGCCGCGCTTCACCGAAGCGGCGCTGGTGAAGGCGCTGGAAGAGTACGGCATCGGTCGTCCTTCGACCTACGCCTCGATCATCCAGACCCTGCTGTTCCGCAAGTACGTGGAAATGGAAGGCCGCAGCTTCCGCCCGTCCGATGTCGGCCGTGCGGTGTCCAAGTTCCTGTCCAGCCACTTCACCCAGTACGTCGACTACGACTTCACCGCCAAGCTGGAGGACGAGCTCGATGCCGTCTCGCGTGGCGAGGAAGAGTGGATTCCGCTGATGTCGCGCTTCTGGGGACCGTTCAAGGAACTGGTCGAAGACAAGAAGGAATCGGTCGACCGTGCCGAGGCCAGTGGTGCGCGCGAACTGGGTACCGACCCGAAGACCGGCAAGCCGGTCAGCGTGCGCCTGGGCCGGTTCGGGCCGTACGCGGCCATCGGCAGCACCGCCGAGGATGCCGAGGACAAGCCCAAGTTCGCTTCGCTGCGGCCGGGCCAGTCGATGCACACCATTTCCCTGGAAGACGCGCTGGAACTGTTCCTGATGCCGCGCGCGCTGGGTGAGGACAAGGGCGAGGACGTCAGCGTCGGCATCGGCCGCTTCGGCCCGTTCGCCAAACGCGGCAGCACCTACGCCTCGCTAAAGAAGGAAGACGACCCGTACACCATCGACCTGGCCCGCGCCGTGTTCCTGATCGAAGAGAAGGAAGAAATCGCGCGCAACCGGATCATCAAGGAGTTCGAGGGCAGCGACATCCAGGTGCTGAACGGTCGTTTCGGCCCGTACATCAGCGACGGCAAGATGAACGGCAAGATCCCCAAGGATCGTGAACCGGCATCGCTGACCCTGGCCGAGGTGCAGCAGTTGATGGAAGAAACCGGCAAGCCGGTGCGCAAGGGCTTTGGCGCCAAGAAGGCCGCCGCCAAGAAGGCACCGGCAAAGAAGGCGGCAGTGAAGAAGGAAGCCGCGCCGAAGAAGGCTGCTGCCAAGAAGGCGCCGGCCAAGAAGGCGGCTGCGAAGAAGGCCGTGGCCAAGAAGGCACCGGCAAAGAAGGCCGTCAAGAAGGCGGCCAAGTAGATCCACGCCATGCGTGGATGATCTGCCAAGGTGAGCGGACCCACGGTCCGCCCCCACCGCTCCACCCGCTCTGCACGCAGCGGGGGGATAATGAAGGCCCACGCCGGGCCCGGTCGCCGCCATGAAAGAACTCACACTGGACACCGCAGTCGCCACGCTCCGCAGTGGCGGGGTGATTGCCTACCCGACCGAAGCGGTCTGGGGCCTGGGTTGCGATCCTGCGCACGAGGCAGCGGTGCACACGCTGCTGCGACTGAAGCAGCGCCCGATCGAGAAAGGCATGATCCTGGTGGCCGCTGACCTGTCGCAGCTGCAGGGCTGGGTGCGCCTGCAGGCGCTGCCCGATGCACGCCAGCGCGCAGTGCTCGCCAGCTGGCCCGGCGCCAACACCTGGATCCTGCCCGCCGGTACCCGCGCGCCCGGCTGGATCACCGGCGAACACAGCGGCATCGCGGTACGCATCAGCGCCCACCCGCTGGTCGCAGCGCTGTGCCAGGCCTGGGGTGGCCCCCTGGTATCAACCAGCGCCAACCTTGCCGGCGAGCCCCCCGCGCGCAGCCGCGAAGAACTGGACCCACGCCTGCTGCGCCTGCTCGACGGCATCCTCGATGGGCAGACCGGCGGCCTGGCCCAACCCACGCCGATCCGCGACGCGCTCAGTGGCAACGTACTGCGCTCCTGACAGGTCGATTGCGTCGGCGTTGCCGATCGCGCACGCTGCGCCCATGACCCTGCTGCGCCCTGTCCTGTCTCTGGCCCTGCTGCTGTCGTTGCCGGCCCTTGCCGCCGACGACGTGCGGGTCTACCGCTGCGTCGCCAGCAATGGTGCCGTCGCGCTGCAGGACAAGCCCTGCACGGCCGGCCGCCAGCAAGTGCGCGACCTGCAACGGCCGCGCGACCCGTCGCCACGGGTGGTCAGCACCGAGGCCGCGCCGCCCGCACCGGTGCAGACGCCAGCGATGCGCGAGCGCGAGGTGCGCCATGTCTACATCCAGCCGCCACAGCCGATGTACGAATGCGTGAGTGAAGACGGCGACCGTTACACCAGCGACAACAACGAAGGGAATCCGCGCTGGGTGCCGCTGTGGACCACGGTCTGGTACCCGCATGGTCATCCTGGCGGTGCGTACCCCGGACCGCATCCGGGGCCGCGTCCGGCCGGCAGCGGCAGCACCATCGGTACCCCCATCGGCGGCGGGCCTCCGGTGTATCGCCCGCCGTCAGTGGGCGTCGGTGTCAACGTGCCTGCCGGCAACATCCTGGTGCGCGATACCTGCCACGCCCTGCCCCCGCAGGAAGTGTGCGCACGCCTGCGTGATCGTCGCTGGGAACTGGACCGGCGTTACAACAGCGCGCTGCAGAGCGAGCGCACCGCGATCAGCAAGGAGCAGCGTGGCATCGACGCGCGGCTGGCGCAGGACTGCGGCGGCTGAGCCCTGCGCTGGGGGCCATGCCCCCGCTTTGGTAGATGCCCACCTTGGTGGGCGCTGGCAAACAGCGGTGCCAACCAAGGTTGGCAACTACCGGGGCATCTGAGCCCTGCGCTGGGGCTGTGCCCCCGCTTTGGTAGATGCCCACCTTGGTGGGCGCTGGCAAACAACGGTGCCAACCAAGGTTGGCAATTACCGGGGCACCTGAGCCCTGCGCTGGGGCTATGCCCCCGCTTTGGTAGATGCCCACCTTGGTGGGCACTGGCAAACAGCGGTGCCAACCAAGGTTGGCAACTACCGGGGCATCTGAGCTCTGCGCTGGGGC
>NZ_JBYTEK010000032.1:17378-30692 GCF_058783335.1 Stenotrophomonas sp. FW305-C-20-S1
GGCTATGCCCCCGCTTTGGTAGATGCCCACCTTGGTGGGCACTGGCAAACAACGGTGCCAACCAAGGTTGGCAACTACCGGGGCATCTGAGCCCTGCGCTGGGGCTATGCCCCCGCTTTGGTAGATGCCCACCTTGGTGGGCACTGGCAAACAACGGTGCCAACCAAGGTTGGCAACTACCACGGCATGGGCACTGCGGGTGCCAACCAAGGTTGGCAACTACCCGGGCATGGACCACCGCTGTAGGCTGATCGCATGAAAAGACTGATCTGGCTGGCCATGGCCCTGTTGCCCGGCAACGCGTTGGCCGATGACATGGTGATCTACCGCTGCATGGGCAGCAGCGATGTTCCTACGTTGCAGCGCACCCCCTGCCCCGCCGGCACCCGCCAGCAGATCCAGCGCGTCCCTGCGCCAGCCGCCGCAGCACCCGCTGCGCCGGTGCAGAACAGCCCCACTCCTCCGCCTGCAGCGATGCCGTCCGTGGACGTCGCCGCCGAGCCTGCCGCGACGCAGCCACATGAGGGCCGAACGATCATGGAAGCACGCATGGTCGAGCACGAAGGCGGCGACGCCATACTCGACAGCGCGGTGCTGCCACGTTCGAGCGACGCCACCTCGGGGGATGGCAACACACCGTCAAAGCCACCGCTGCCGGCGATCTATCAATGCCTCGGCAGCGAGGGAAGCTTGTACCTGCATGAGTACGAGGCTGCACCAGGCCGCTGCGAACTGCTGAACGTGCAGGGCCTGGGCGGAGCGACACCGGTGAACGCCGCCAGCTGCGAGGTGGTCCGGGACCGCTGCACTGAAGTGGCCGAAGCGCAGCGCTGCGGCAGCTGGCAGCAGCGCTTCCGCGATGCACGCGGTCGCGAGCGCTTTGCTGCGCCCGAAAACCAACCGGCAGCGCGCGGCGAACGCGAACGCCTGCAGGCCGTGCTGGAAGCCAGCGACTGCCCCGTACCGAAGTAGAGCATCCACGCCCGCCGTGGATGCCTCCATCCGCAGCGGGCGGTCCCGTCAGAACCCGTATCGCAGGAAGCCGCCATCCACCGCGATGCATTCGCCGGTGACATAGCTCGATGCCGGCAGGCACAGGAAGCCCACGGCCGAGGCCACTTCCTCCGGCTCACCGATGCGCCGCATCGGCGTGCGTCCGATCACTTCCTCGTAGTAGTCGGTATCGGACAGCGGGCCCGAAGTGCGACGGGTCCGGATGTACCACGGCGCTACTGCATTGACCCGGATGCCGTCCTCGGCCCACTCCACCGCGAGGTTGCGGGTCATCTGGTGCATCGCCGCCTTGGTCATGCCATAGACCACGCCGCTGCGCACATGGGTCAGGCCGGACACGCTGCCGACGTTGACGATGGCCGATGAAGCGTGGCGCGCGAGCAACGGATGCGCATAGCGCGACAGCTCGAACGCCGAGAACAGATTGGTCTCGAAAATGCCGCGCCACTCGTCTTCGGAATATTCCGTGGCGGGCTTAGTGATGTTGCCACCGGCATTGTTGACCAGGATGTGCAGGCCGTCGGCGTGGTCCTCGACCCAGTCCAGGATCTGCCGGCGATCTTCGTCATCGGACACATCGGCGGCCAAGGCATGCACCTGGTGCTGCGGATACACATCCAGCAGTTCGTCGCGGGCACTCTCCAGCATGTCCAGGTCGCGGCCGACGATCATCAGATCGGCGCCGAGACCCGCCAGTTCATGCGCGATCGCCAGGCCGATACCGGCGCTGGCACCGGTGATCAGGGCCGTCTGCCCATCCAGGCGCCACCGTTGCTGGGTCATATGTCCTCCGGGGCCGCGCCCACTGTGTTTCGATGCGGCAAGGATACGCGCTCACGACCGTCCGCCGCCCGGGATGCGACACTGGCTGCACGTCCCTCGTGGAGAGCTGCCATGCGCGTCCTGATTCCCGTCCTGCTGTCGGCCGTCACGCTGGCCGGGTGCCAGCGCCCTGCACCGCCCAATCCCGAACGACCACCGCAACCGCAGGCGATGGCCAAGACGATCAATCAACCGCTGGACCGCGCAAAGGCCGTGCAGAAGACCCTGGACGAGGCGGCCGAACGCGAGCGCAAGGCAGAGGCCGACGCGCAGTAGATCCCCGCATGCCACAACGCCCGGCCAAGGCCGGGCGTTGTGCGTTCAGTAGATCCACGCCATGCGTGGATGGGCCATCAGAACCCGCAGAAGCAATACGCCAGCGACTTCACTGGTGCACCGTTGCCCTTCTCGCGGGCCGCGTTCTCAACGAAGCGCAGCTGCGTATCGATTTCCGGCATCGTGCGCGCCAGCATCATCCGGCCCACGCCGGAATCGGCCAGCATCCAGGCGCCGGCGTGGCTGCCAGCGAAGCCGCTGACGAACTGCGCGAACGGCGTCGCCGCCTTCTCGATGTAACGCACGCGGTACTTGTCGGTCGCGCCCAGCTTGGCCCGGCCAGCAGCGTCAGCCACGGCGTCCTTCAGGCCACCGAAGGCATCGACCAGACCGCGCTCCTTGGCCTGCGCACCGCTCCAGACGCGCCCACGGGCCACCTCGTCAATCGCCTCGACTGGCTTCTTGCGGGCCTCGGCAACACGGCCGGTGAAATCGGCATAGCCCTTGTTGATCACCGACTGGATGACCTGGCCCACCGCCGGGTCCATCGGCCGGGTGACGTCGAAGGCACCGGCGAAACGGGTAGTGCCGACGCCATCGGTGTGCACGCCGAACTTGTCCAGCGCACGGCTGAAGTTGGGGATCATGCCGAAGATGCCGATCGAACCGGTGATGGTCGACGGATCGGCATAGATGCGATCGGCGTTCATGCTGATCCAGTAACCACCCGATGCAGCGAGGTCACCCATGGACACCACCACCGGCTTGCCCGCAGCCTGCAGGGCCACCACTTCGCGACGGATCTGCTCGGAGGCGTAGACCTCGCCACCCGGCGAATCCACACGCAGCACCACAGCCTTGACGTCGTCATCGTCGCGCGCCGCGCGCAGCAGCGCCGAGGTCGATTCACCACCGATACGGCCGGCCGGCAGATCGCCGCCGCTGATTTCACCGGAGGCCACCACCACGGCGACCTGCGGACGCGAATCAACCGGGTTGCGACGCGCATCGAGCTGGGCCATGTAGGTGCCGAAATCGATGTTGCGGAAGCCGCCGTCGGCGTCTTCGTCGGCCACGCCGCGCTCGATCATCAGATCCTCGAATTCCTCGCGGGTCTTCAGCGCGGTCACCAGCTTCTGCTGCAGGGCGAACTTGGCCAGGTCGCCGCCGGCGGCAGCGACGCCTTCAGGCAGGGTGTCGATACCGGCCGCCAGCTGTGCCGGATCCAGGCGGCGGGCCTTGGCGATATCGCCGAGGTAGCGCTGCCACACATCGTTCATCCAGAACAGATCGGCTTCCTTGGACGCCGGCGACGCCGCGTCGAGCACGTACGGCTCGGCCGCCGACTTGTACTCGCCTACCTTGAACAGGTGCACGTCCACGCCCAGCTTGTCCTGCAGGCCGGTGCGGAAATACTGGCGGTAGCGACCCAGGCCTTCCAGCACCACCGAACCCATGGGGTCCAGGTAGACCTCGTCGGCCTGTGCGGCAAGCAGATACTGCGACTGCCCCATGCTCTCGCTGAAGGCCACCAGCTGCTTGCCCGAAGCGCGCAGGTCCTGCAGCGCGGCGGACACTTCGCGCAGCGAGGCGAAACCGGACGGCTGCAGCTTGTCCAGTTCCAGCACCACCCGCTCGATCTTCTTGTCATCGCGCGCGCTCTCGATCACCCGGATCAGATCGCGCAGCTGCACTTCCTCGGCACCGTTGTCACCGACGGCCTTGGCCAGCGCGCGGCTGACCGGATCGGCACTGTACTGCTCGACCAGGCGGCCTTCCGGCGCGATCACCAGGGTGGTGCGGTCCTGCAGCGCCTTGCTGGCACCTGCGCCCATGCCCGCAGCGACGATGAACATCACCAGCACCAGCAGCAACAGGCCGAAGAACACCAGGTTGAGGATCAACCGGCGGGTGAAATTCATCACGTCCCACAGCCCGATGAAGAAGCTGGCGACAGGATTGCGGTTCGCCGGGGGCAGCGGCGGCACGGGTTGGTTCATGGAGCACTCCGGATGGCTTCTTGCCGTGGTAACAGCATAGCCGGTGCCGCGTGAGGCAGCATCGGACACAAGTCAGGGGATCGCCAGTCACGGTTGCCCGGGACCGGCGTGATGTCAGGCCAGCGTGGACTGGCCAATGCGTTTGCTGCTGCGGCCCAGGCGCCAGCCCATCAGGATGGCGGCGGCGGTCAGGCCGACGATCAGGCCGATCCACATGCCCTGCGGCCCCATGCCCAGGCCCAGGCCGAGCCCGGCACCCAGCGGCATGCCCAGGCCCCAATAGGCGAACATGGCGATGAACATCGGCACGCGGGTGTCCTTCAGGCCGCGCAGCGCGCCGGCCGACAGCACCTGGATGCCATCGGGGAACTGGAAGGTGGCTGCGTACAGCAGCAGGGTCGAGGCCAGCCCGGCCACGGCCAGGTCGTTGGTGTAGACGCCGACGATGGCGTCGTGGCCGAACAGCAGTGCCGCCGCCGACAGCGTCTGCGTACCCATGATGATCGCGTAGCCGGCCCACGCCGCACGGCGCACGCCGAAGCCATCGCCACGGCCAACCGCATGGCCGACCCGCACGGTGGTCGCCTCGGCCACGCCCATCGGGATCATGAAGCACAGCTGCGCCACGTTGATCGCGATCTGGTGCGCGGCCGCTTCATTGGCGCCCAGGCGACCAATCAGCAATGCGGTGACGATGAACAGGCCACCTTCCATCAGCACGGTGATGCCGATCGGCAGGCCGGTGCGCAGCAGGTCCCAGATCGCTGACCAGCGCGGCCCCTCGAAGTGCGAGAACAGCTGCAGGTGGGCAAAGCGCTTGGTGAACCACAGGTAGGTACCGAAGGCGATCGCCTGCAGCCACATCATCACCGCCGAGGCGATGCCCAGGCCTTCAGCGCCCATTTCCGGGAAGCCCAGCTTGCCGTTGGCCAGCACGTACCCCATCGGCGCCAGCACCAGCAGGCCGCCAAAACCGAGCAGCATGGTCGGCAGCGTCCAATGCATGCCTTCACTGAGATAGCGCATGCAGAAGTACAGCGTCAGCGCCGGGCCACCCCAGCGCACCGCATGCAGGAAGGCCGTTGCGCCGGGCACGATGTCCGGGGCGATGCCGAATGCCGGCAGCAGCGGCGGCACCACGGTGAGGAAGGTGAACATGATCAGGCCCAGGCCCAGCGCCAGCCACAGCGCCTGCCGGAACAGCGGGCCGATCTCGCGCTCACGGCCGGCGCCATGCAGCTGCGACACCGAGGCGGTGAGCGAGATCAGCGTGCCGATCGGGATCAGCATCGGCAGCCACAGCAGCGCAGTGCCGATGGTCACTGCGGCCAGGGTGGATGTCGCATGGTGGCCGGCAATCACGTTGTCGACGAAGGAGATCAGACCGGTGGAGACGTGCCCGAGCACAAGCGGCAGGGCAAGCAGACCGGTAGCGCCGACTTCCTTGCTGAAGCGCGGCGTGGAGGTTGCAGTAGACATAAGGTGCTTGACGCGAACTACGGTTGCGCGCGAAGGGCACAGGCACCGGGTTGCGGCCGGCCATCTTACGCGCGCCGGGCGGTCATTCCCATGACTGCCCCATAAAGGGGACGGAGGGAATTAAGTCGTATCCGGCACAGTCGCGCCAGAAACGACTTAATTCCCTCCGTCCCCTTTTCGCTTATTGGCCGGCCTGGCGCTTGAGCCAGGTGTCGCGTTCGGCGGCGGGGACCGTCAGGAATGCGCTGCGTACGCTGTCGCGTTCCTGCGGCGGCGTGCGCTGGGCGACCAGGGCCAGCTGCGCCAACTGCGACGGACTCAGCTGGCGCAGCACGGCAAGCACGGCATCGCGCTGTTGCGGCGGTACGAAGCCGAACAGGCCGTGCAGCTTGGGGAACTCGGCGCCCAGTTGCGGGCCCAGCCGCCAGCCTTCGCGGAAGGCCTGGTCCTGTGCCTGGAACTGCGCGCGCAGGCGTTGCTGCTGGTCGGCCGGCAACGCGGCGAAGCGGGCGGCGGCCTGGCGGATGCGTTCGCGCTCGCCCTCGGGCAGGGCCCGCCACGCGGCGTAGTCGCTGCGGCGCTGCCGTTGCTGGGCGGGATCGAGTTGCGCGAATGCCGCCGCGGCAGTGGGCGCCGCAGTGGGCGCGGCCGATGGTGTTGCCGACGGTGCGGGCAGCGGCACGTTCACTGATTGCGGAGCGGCCGCCAGCGACAGCGGCAGGGCCAGCAGCAGGCCGGCGAAGAGGAGCTTATTCATCGGCAGCAGAGGTTTCCAGCGCTGCGCCGACCGGTTCCGGACGGGTCGGCTTGGGTTGTGACTCGTCCACCGGCAACGGGCCACCGGCGGCACTCCAGGCATGCATGTCGGCCTCGGCCAGCAGCGGGTAATCGCGGTCGGCCAGCATCGCGGCATCTTCGCTGGCCTGCGCATCGCTGCCCGCAGCGGGGCGGACATCGCTGGCTGGCAGCGCCTCGACGGTGACCGGCCCGGCCTCGCCGACCACGCCTTCGGGCAGGGGGCCATCGGCAGTCAGCGCACGGCCCTGCCAATGGCGCCAGCCCAACGCAGCCAGCAGCAGCACTGCCACGGTGATCAACAGGATCACCGGGCCACGCCAGCGCGGCTTGGCATTGGGGCGGCGACGCTTGCCGCTTGCAGATGCGCGTTCGTCGCGCGGCGGTGCACGCCAGCTGGACGCAGGCGCCTGGTTGTTGGCCGCTGGCGCGGACGGTTGCTGCAGCTGCTGCAGGCGCTTGGCCGGCAGGTCGCGGACACGCAGCTGCACCTGTTCGGCCAGAGCGCGCCATGCAGCGGCGTCGGGCTGGCCATCGGCATCGCGTGGGCAGGCCGTGGCCAACAGGCGCTGATAGCCTTCTTCGTCGACATCCAGAACGCGGGTGGCGATGCCCTCGTCCAGGCTGCCCCCCACCCGCAGCAGCAAGGCCAGCCGCGGCAAGGGGGCCATCTCGCCCAGCGCGGCCAGCGACGGTGGCCACTGCCCGGTGGCCGGCTCGCGCAGCGCCTGGCGCTGACCCAGCAGGGTCCAGAAGCGGCTGGGCCACTGCGCCATCGGCAGGTCGCTGGCGACCGCGGCGAAGGCGCGCATCACCGCCACCAGCGTCTGTTCGGCACGGGCGGGGTCACCGCACTGCAGTTCGGCCACGACCAGGGCACGGCGTTCGACGCCACGCAGAAATGCCGACAGCGCGCCGGCCGCGGTCGAGGAAACAGGGGCGGGCACAGCCGTCATCGGTCACTCCAAAGGTCTGCCGGCATGATAGCGGCAGCCCATCACTGCCCGGCAGGACTTGCGATTGCAGACGCTTTCTGCTGCAGGTTGTGCACAGCACCACGCGGGAACCGGGCGATTCCTGCGTGAATGGCTGAATTCACCCTGTTTCAGCAATGTTTCACACTTAAGTTATTGATTTCAATTGCATTTAAAGTATGGCTATTTTTTGACCAACCAAAGCGTGAGGCCGTCGCCATCGGCCTCATACGGCGCCATGAGCCGCTAACGCACAGACTTATCCACAGAAGATGTGGATAAGACTGAATCTCCAATAGACACCGATATTTAGGTGACATTTATGATTCGCCGGAGGGCATGCCAGTCGCATCTGCCACTGCCATGCGCCCTCGCATGGGCCGTTACACTGACCCGATGCTCGCCCCTGAATCCGGCCCTGTCCCGACCCTGCAGGTCGCCCTGCCCGTGCCCCTGCCGCGCCTGTTCGACTACCTGCCACCGCAGGGCGAAGGCCCGACGGTAGCGGTCGGCTGCCGGCTGAAGGTGCCGTTCGGCAACCGCGAACTGATCGGCGTGGTGGCCGGCCACGGGCAAACCGAGGACAGCCAGGGCCTGCGCCAGGCACTGGCCTGGTGTGACACGACACCACTGCTGCAGGGCGAGTTGTGGCAGAGCCTGCAGTGGCTGGCCCGCTATACCCACGCCCCCTTGGGCGAAGTACTGAGCACCGCCCTGCCCGGCCCGCTGCGGCATGGCGAACCGCTGCCCGACACCCATCACTGGGGCTGGCAGCTGACAGCCGAAGGCCATGCCCAGCGCGAGAAGCTGCGCGCCGGCAGCCGACCGCGGCAATTGGCCGAGCTGCTGGCCGAAGCCGTGGTGGACGAAGATGTCCTGTCCGCACGCATGCAGGACTGGCGGGTGGCCGCACGCAGCCTGGGCAAGCGCGACCTGGCCGAGCGCATCGCTCTGAGCGTGGCGCCGCAGCACGCCCAGCCCCTGCCCGGCCCCACCCTCAATGCGGAGCAGGCCGAAGCGGTGGCCGCGATCACCGCCGCCGAAAGCTTCCAGGCATTCCTGCTGGACGGGGTGACCGGCAGCGGCAAGACCGAGGTCTACCTGCAGGCCATCATCCATTGCCTGGCGCAGGGCAGGCAGGCCCTGGTGCTGGTGCCCGAGATCGGCCTGACCCCGCAGACCCTGGCGCGCTTCCGCGGCCGTCTCGGCATCGCCGTGCACGCGTTGCACTCGGGGCTGACCGACAACGAACGCGCGCGGGTCTGGGCTGCGGCCTCGCGCGGCGAAGCACGGGTGATCGTGGGCACGCGTTCGGCGGTGTTCATTCCGCTGCCGCAGCCCGGCCTGCTGATCGTGGACGAAGAGCACGACGGCAGCTACAAGCAGCAGGACGGCATCCGCTACCACGCACGTGATTTCGCTCTGGTGCGGGCCAAGGCGCAGGGCATTCCGGTGCTGCTGGGCAGCGCCACGCCGTCATTGGAAACCCTGCACAACGCCTATGCCGGCCGCTATGCGCACCTGCGCCTGAAACAGCGCGCCGGTGATGCCCGACCGCCGCGCGTGCGCATCCTCGACGTCCGCAAGCGTCCGCTTCGCGATGGCCTTTCCGCCGACGTGCTGGCCGGCATCGGCGAACACCTGCAGCGTGGCCAGCAGGTGCTGGTGTTCAAGAACCGCCGCGGCTATGCGCCGGTGCTGCTGTGCCACGACTGCGGCTGGACCGCACCCTGCAACCGCTGCGATGCACCGATGACCGTGCATGGCGGTGGCCGTCGCCTGCAATGCCATCATTGCGGTGCGCGGCAGCCGGCACCACTGGCCTGCCCCGCCTGCGGCAGCCTGGCCCTGCAGCCACAGGGCATCGGCACCGAGCGGCTGGAAGAACACCTTGTCAGTGCCTTCGCCGATTTCCCGGTGGTGCGCATCGACCGTGGCACCACCGCCCGCCGCGATGCGCTGGAGCAGCAGCTGGCCAAGCTCGGCAACGCGCCCGGCATCCTGGTCGGCACGCAGATCCTGGCCAAGGGCCACGACCTGCCCAAGCTGACGCTGGTGGTGGTGGTGGGCATCGACGAAGGCCTGTTCTCGGCCGATTTCCGCGCCAGCGAAAAACTGGCGCAGCAGCTGATCCAGGTAGCCGGCCGCGCCGGTCGCGCGCGCGATCCGGGTGAAGTGTGGCTGCAGACCCATCATCCGGGCCATCCGCTGCTGGAGACGCTGGTCAACGGTGGCTACCACCCGTTCGCCCAGGCCGAACTCAACCAGCGCCAGGCAGCCGGGTTCCCGCCCTTCGCGCACCTGGCATTGATGCGTGCCGAAGCACAGCAGGTCGAGCATGCCAACGCGTTCCTGCTCGCTGCGCGGAAACTGCTGGGTGAACAGGACATGGTGGAGGCCTACGGGCCGATGCCGGCGCCGATGCCACGCCGTGCCGGTTATCAGCGAACGCAGCTGCTGCTGTCGGCGGCACAGCGGCCGCCGCTGCATGGGGTACTGGCACAGCTGGTGCCGCAGTTGTACGCGCTGCCGGAGGCACGCAAGGTGCGCTGGTCGCTGGATGTGGATCCGACGGATCTGTACTGAGGACAATACGCTGGGGTCAGAGCCCACCCGCTGGGTGGGATCCGACCCCGATGGCTTGAGGTCGGATCCCTTTCCGCAAAAAAGGCTCTGACCCCGAACGTCGCGCCTTCGCTTACGTCATCGGTGACATCACGCCGCGCTGGTACGCCGGGCGTTCGCGCAGGCGTGCATACCACTCGGCCAGGTGCGGCAGGTCCGGGCGCTGGATCGGCAGTTCGAACCAGGCGTAGATCAACGAGCCCAACGCGATGTCACCCATGGCGAACGTGTCGCCCGACAGCCACGGCTGCTTGGCCAGGGTTGCGTTGGGCAGCGCCAGGAAATCACCGGCGCGCACGATCGCTGCATTGATGCGCGCCTCATCGCGGTCGGCCGGTGCGGTGCGCATGATGCCCCAGATCAGTTCGGAGTACAGCGGCGCCATCCGCGAGGTGCTCCAGTCCATCCACTTTTCGGCCTGGGCGCGCTCCATCGGATCTTCGGCATACAGCGTGCCCAGCGAATAGCGCGCACTGAGGTAGCGCACGATGGTGTTCGACTCCCACAGCGGCAGGCCGTGGTCTTCGATCACCGGCACCAGGCCGTTCGGGTTCATCGCCACGTACTCCGGCGACTGCGTGCCACCGTGGCTGCCACCCACTTCGATGGACTCGTACGGCAGGCCGATTTCCTCGGCGCACCACAGCACCTTGCGGACGTTGCTGGAATTGCGGCGGCCCCAGATCTTCAACATGCGGGTTTCCTTGCGTGCAGCAGTGCGCCGCGATGGCGCGGAGCCGCTACGATACGCCCATCCACAGGGAGAGACGACATGACCGCATGGGATGCAGTGAACTACACGCTTCTGGCAGCAGGACTGGTGATGCTGGTGCTCGGGTACCGGCGCTCGAACCGCAACATGCTGCTGTGCGCCGGCGTGCTGCTGCTGGCCTTCAATGGCGTTGAAGACTTCGCCAACGGATTTGCGGAAGGCTATGCCGGCTCCAGCGCACGCACGCTGTAGCCACACCATGTCTTCTGCAGTGCTGCGCGACCGCCACACGCTGGGCAACGCCCGGCGCTACCGGTTCTTCTTCGGCAGCGCGCGTACGTAGGAGGACTTACCGTCCTTCTTCAGTTCGAACAAACCGATCGCCGCCAGCAGGTCACTGAGTTTGCCGTAACCGTAGTTGCGCGGATCGAACGAGGCCTGGTTGCCGATCTGGCTGCCGACCGGACCCAGGTGCGACCAGCCATCCTCGCCTTCTGCCGAGGACACCGCACGGCGCAGCATCTTCACCAGACGCGTATCGCTGCGCATTTCCGCCCCGCTCTTGCGTGGGCGCGCATCATCGCTGGTGGCCTGCTCGCTGGGCGCCTGTCCGTTCGATGATTGTTCGTTCGCTGCCTGCTCCACATCCTGCACGCTGGCGTGGGTCTGGCCCAACGCTTCGAGGTAGGTGAACTTCGAGCACGCGTTGACGAAGGGTTCCGGCGTTTTCTTTTCGCCGAAGCCATACACCTTCACGCCATCGGTCAGCAGGCGCATCACCATCGGGGTGAAGTCGGCATCGCTGGACACGATCGCGAAGCCATCGAGGTTGCGCGCGTACAGCAGATCCATCGCGTCGATCACCATCGCCATGTCCGACGCGTTCTTGCCCTTGCTGTAGGCGAACTGCTGGATCGGGCGGATCGCGTACTCGTGCAGCACCGCCTCCCAGCCCTTCAGTCGTGGGCTCTTCCAGTTGCCGTAGGCACGGCGGACGTTGGCCACACCGTAGCGCGCGACCTCGGCCAGGACTTCGTCGATCTTCGAGGCCGGTGCATTGTCGGCGTCGATCAACAGGGCGATGCGCTTTTCCGGTTCGCTCATGGACTCCTCACGGGCAGTTGCCTGAACCCGAGTATCGCCGATCCCGATGCACGCTGACGTGACAAGGAGCGGCCGTGCGAAGATGCCAGGCACTTCCCCCATGCCCCCCTGGAGTGAGTCGATGAGTCGTGATCGCGTCCCCCACCTGGTCGTTGTCGGCGGCGGTTTCGCCGGCCTGTGGGCCACCCGTGCGCTGGCCCGCGAACGCATACGCATCACCCTGGTCGACCGTCGCAACCACCACCTGTTCCAGCCGCTGCTTTACCAGGTGGCCACCGCTGGGCTGTCCGCTCCGGATATCGCCGCACCGCTGCGCCACATCCTCGGCCACCAGCGCAACGTGGAGGTGCGGCTGGGCGAAGTGGTGGCCATCGACAAGCAGGCCCGCCAGGTGCACATGGCCGATGGCAGCACGCTGGACTACGACAGCCTGCTGCTGGCCACAGGCGCCACCCACGCCTACTTCGGCCACGACGAATGGGCGGACGATGCGCCCGGCCTGAAGACCCTGGACGATGCCATCGCCCTGCGCCGCAAACTGCTGCTGGCGTTCGAACGCGCCGAAGCCGAGCCGGACCCGGAAAAGAAGGCGGCATGGCTGAGCTTTGCCGTGGTGGGGGGTGGCCCGACCGGGGTCGAGCTGGCCGGCACCCTCGCGGAAATCGCCCGGCATACGCTGCGCAATGAATTCCGCCACATCGATCCGGCCAGCGCCAAGGTGCGGCTGGTCGAGGCCGGTCCGCGCGTGTTGTCCACCTTCCCCGAAGTGCTTTCGCTGAAGGCACGCCGGCAGCTGGAAAAGCTGGGCGTGGAAGTGATGACCGGCACGCCGGTGAGCCACATCGATGGACAGGGCTTCAAGCTGGGCGACCAGTTCGTGCCCGCGCGCACCGTGGTCTGGGCCGCCGGCGTGGCCGCCTCACCGCTGGCGCGCACGCTGGACGTGCCGCTGGACCGCGCCGGTCGCGTGCAGGTGCAGCCCGACCTGACCCTGCCTGGTCACCCGGAACTGTTCGTGGCCGGCGACCTCGCTGCGCTGAACCAGGCCAACGGCAAGCCGGTACCGGGCGTTGCGCCTGCCGCCAAGCAGATGGGCAAGTACGTGGCGGACGTGATTCGCGCGCGCCTGCATGGCAAGGCAGCACCCGGACCGTTCAAGTACGCCGACTTCGGCAACCTGGCCACCATCGGCCGCATGGCCGCGATCGTGCACCTGGGCAAGCTGCAGCTGTCCGGCGTGCTGGCCTGGTGGTTCTGGCTGGCCGCGCACGTGTTCTTCCTGATCGGGTTCCGCAACCGCGTCGTGGTGCTGTTGAACTGGGCGGTGGCGTACTGGAGCTACCAGCGCAGCGCGCGGATCATCTTCGGCGACGACCGCGAAGACCGGCGGCCGAAACGGTAGATCCACGCCATGCGTGGATGAATTTCTGTGCAGGTTGACTGGAGCGCAGCCACGCATGGCGTGGCTCTACTGCTTCATCGGGCCTGGACCATGTCCGGCAGAACTCTTCGC
>NZ_JBYTEK010000032.1:30790-53763 GCF_058783335.1 Stenotrophomonas sp. FW305-C-20-S1
GCGGTAGGTAGCGCGGCGAGCGCCCTCGACCCGCACAGTAGATCCACGCCATGCGTGGATGAATTTCTGTGCAGGTTGCATGGAGCGCAGCCACGCATGGCGTGGCTCTACTGCTTCATCGGGCCTGGATCATGTCCGGCAGAACTCTTCGCGGTAGGTAGCGCGGCGAGCGCCCTCGACCCGCACAGTAGATCCACGCCATGCGTGGATGAATTTCTGTGCAGGTTGCCTGGAGCGCAGCCACGCATGGTGTGGCTCTAGTGCTTCATCGGGCCTGGATCATGTCCGGCAGAAATCTTCGCGGTAGGTAGCGCGGCGAGCGCCCTCGACCGGCACAGTAGATCCACGCCATGCGTGGATGAAGTTCTGCGCAGGCTGCATGGAGCGCAGCCACGCATGGCGTGGCTCTACTGCTTCATCGGGCCTGGATCATGTCCGGCAGAAATCTTCGCGGTGGGTAGTGCCGCCGGCACGTCCTCGACCGGCACAGTAGATCCACGCCATGCGTGGATGAATATCTGTGCAGGCCGCAGGGAGCGTAGCCACGCATGCCGTGGATTCACCGTTTCATCGGGCCGCCGGGCACACGCCGTTTCGACCATGCTCGGCAGAAATCCTCCTTCCTTGCGGTGTCGGCAATCTGCGCCGCACTCCAATGCCGGGTGATCCAGATCGCCAACGCGGTGCTGCTCAGATGCCAGCGCAGCATGTCGTGCTGCGGCTGCCGCCACAGGTGGCGGCGGGCAATCCAGTAGGCCTCCCGCTCGACATCCGGCACCTTCTTCTTCATCGCATCCTTGTCGAAAAACTGCGCGGTGAAGCTCCAGGGGTTGATCGGTTGGTGCCCCATGCGCGGCTCACTGCTGCATGCCGCCACACCACTGGGCGCGCGGTCGGCGGGCTGCGGCCAGCCCTCCACCCAAGCGAGCCCAAGCAGGTACAACAGCCCCGGTAGCAGGGCAACGAAGGCCAGCAACAGCAGTAGCGCGATCCATGCACGGCCCGCAGCACGCATGCGTCACTCCGCCTTCGGCTTCGGGTACCACAGCGCGTTGACGATGACCCAGCGCTGCTCGAAGCGGCCCATGTGGAAGTAGTCGACGAACCACGGGGTTTCCAGCCGCACCGATGCGGCGTTGCCGGTCACGTCCAGCACCGTGCAGCGGCGATCCCATTGATCTTTCGGGGTCTTCAACGCGCCCTGCTTCGTCAGCGCAACCAGCTCTTCCTTCGACATCCGGCGCAGGCCCAGGCGCTCGTCCGGTGTATCACCGAGCACCGCGCGCTTGGCCAGGTCCGGATGCAGGGAACGGGCGACGCGCTGCGGGTCGGCTTCCAGTTGACCGTCGACGTAGTCGTGGCAGGTGGCATCGATGGCTGCGATCGTGGCGGCGTCGGCGGCAGGGCTTGCTGCTGCGGAAAGTGCGAACAACAGGGCAACGGTGGACATCCGGGTCTCCAGCGCTGAGGGCTGGGCGATCATGGCATGGCCGGATGCGCCCCATCCGCGCATGGCGTGGATCTACTGCAACAGCCACGCCAGTTTGCGTTCGCGCGGCTGCCGCTTGAGCTCCCATTCGGCACGCGAGGCCGCTGCCCGGTCCGGGTACTCACGCACCGCCAGGACCCGCAGTGGCGGCCGCGACCGGGTGTAGCGGGCCCCCTTGCCGGCCTGGTGGGCAGCAAAGCGGGCCTGCACGTCGGTGCTGATGCCGGCGTAATAGCTGCCGTCGCGGCATTCGAGCAGGTACAGGAACCACGGGCGGGAGGGCGAAACCATTGCCGGATTATGCCGTGCTGCACTGCAGCGGATATACTGGCGACCGAATGCAGGAGAGAGGCGCCGCGCTGGCGCCCGCCGAAGGCGCAGGCTCCCATGATCGCTCAGGCCGGTGGGCTGGAATCCCACCAACCATGCATTCGACTCGCCGAGCTGGAGAGAGGTCACCGGGCACGCCCGGGACGATCCGCCGAAGGGGCACGCGGCTCACGCCGCTGAACTCTCAGGCAAAAGGACAGCGGGAGCGGCACCGGTCATCGTCATCCCGTCATTGCGCAGGCAGTGGCGGTATGTGCGCATGGCCGGCCCCACCGCGCCCGGAGCCTGTCCCATGCTGCTGTCCATCATCTACCTGATCGCTATTTCCGCCGAAGCCATGACCGGTGCCCTGTCTGCCGGCCGCCGCCGCATGGACCTGTTCGGCGTGGTGATGATCGCCTGTGTCACCGCCCTCGGTGGCGGCTCGCTGCGCGACATCCTGCTTGGCCACTATCCGCTGGGCTGGGTGAAACACCCTGAGTACCTCGGCTTCACTGTGTGCGCCGCACTGATCGCCACCTGGGTGGCGCGCTGGATGCATCACTTCCGCCGCACCTTCCTGGTGCTCGATGGCCTGGGCCTGATCGCCTTCACCCTGATCGGCTGCTCGATCGCGCGCGAGGCCGGCCATGCACTGCCGATCGTGCTGATCGCCGGCATGCTCACCGGCGCCTTCGGCGGCGTGCTGCGCGACATCCTCTGCAACGAGGTGCCGTTGATCTTCCAGAAAGAGCTGTACGCCATCATCTCGCTGCTGACCGGTGCGGTGTATCTGCTGTTGCTGCACTGGGGCGTGGCCGATGCCACGGCGATCCTGTGCTGCCTGGGTGGCGGGTTCGCCGTGCGCCTGCTGGCGATCCATTACCGCTGGGAAATGCCGAAGTTCGTGTACCACGACGAAGTGCATTGAGCGCTGGCCGGCACTACCGGCGGGGTGGCATGACCAAGGTCACGCGGCGACGGCCTGCGTAAACCGCTACCATTGGCGCCCCGTCGCACACGCGACGGCATCCAGCCACGCCGCGCCTGCGGCCCCGCCAGACAATCCCCTTCCCCGCTGCCCGTGGCCCTTCGTGGTGCCGACGGGCCCGCATGACCCTGCGTGCGCGCAGGGCGCAGGATGCCCATGTCTGTCGCCGAAAATTCCCGCTCACGTCGTGCCCGCCTGTTGCTGGTCGTTGCCGGTCTTGCCCTTGTCGCTGGCCTGGCGTGGTGGCTGTGGCCGCAGGCCGAGGCGGGCAGTGGCGAAGCCGGCAGCGGCAAGACGGTGCCTGTACGCATCGCCCTCGCCAGCGCCGAGCCGCTGGTGCTGCGGATGAAGGCGGTCGGTACGGTCACTCCGCTGCACAGCGTGGTGGTGCGCAGCCGCGTGGACGGCGAACTGATGCGCCTGCATTTCCAGGAAGGTCAGCAGGTCAACGCCGGGGACCTGCTGGCACAGATCGATCCCCGCCCCTACCAAGTGAAGCTTGCGCACGCACAGGGTACGCAGCAGCAGAACCTGGCCGAGCTGGAGAATGCCGAGCGCCAGCTGCAGCGCTACCGCGAACTGCAGCGACAGAACTACGTGTCGGCACAGGAACTGAGCGACCAGCAGAGCAAGGTGCGGCAGCTGCAGGGGCGCCGCCTCAGCGACCAGGCATCGGTGGACGAAGCACGCCTGCAATTGCAGTACACGCGCATCATCGCCCCGGTCAGCGGCCGTGTCGGCCTGCGCCGGCTGGACGTAGGCAACCTGGTGCACGCCAGCGATACCGAAGGCCTGGTCACGCTGTCGCAGACGGCGCCGATCAGCGTGCTGTTCACCGTGCCCGAGCCGGAGCTTCCCGCCCTGCTCGATGCGGTGCAGGCGCAGCCGGCGCTGGCGGTGGAAAGCTGGGACCGCGAAGAACGACGGCAGCTCGCCAGCGGCACCCTGTCCAGCGTCGACAACCGCATCGATACCGCCACCGGCACGCTGAAGCTGCGCGCGCAGTTCGACAACACCGACCAGGCGCTGTTCCCCAACCAGTTCGTCAATGTGCGCCTGCAGCTGGGTGAGCATCCCGCGCTGCTGATTCCCGATGCCGCCGTGCAGTTCGGCAGCCAGGGCAACTACGTGCACATCGTCGACAAGGACAACAAGGCACAACGTCGCTCGGTGCTGCTCGGCCCGGCCGACGACGGACGCGTGGCGGTGCGTTCCGGCCTGGTGGCTGGTGACAAGGTGGTGATCGAAGGCATCGACGGGCTGGAAGACGGCACCGCGGTGGAGATCATCACCGAGGAGGCATCGACCAGGGCCGGCGCATGAACCTCTCGCGCGCCTTCATCCTGCGCCCGGTCGCCACCACCCTGCTGATGGTGGCGCTGCTGCTGTCCGGCGTGCTGGCCTATCGCCTGCTGCCGGTGGCGGCGCTGCCGCAGGTCGACTATCCGATCATCCAGATCACCACGCTGTACCCCGGCGCCAGCCCCGAGCTGACCACGCGCACCATCACCGCGCCGCTGGAGCGCCAGCTCGGGCAGATCCCCGGCCTGAAGCAGCTGTCGTCCACCAGTTCCGGGGGAGCGTCGGTGATCACCCTGCAGTTCGGCCTGGAGGTGTCGCTGGGCGTGGCCGAACAGGACGTGCAGGCGGCGATCAACGCCGCCGGCAGCTTCCTGCCCGGCGACCTGCCGGTGCCGCCGGTGTATCGCAAGGTCAATCCGGCCGACACGCCGATCCTGACCCTGGCGGTGACCTCGCAGGGCCTGTCACTGCCGCAGGTGCATGACCTGGTCGATACCCGCATCGCCCAGCGCTTGGCGCAGTTGCCGGGTGTGGGCCTGGTCAGCCTGGCCGGTGGCCAGCGCCCCGCCGTGCGCATCCAGGTCAATCCGGCCGCGCTGGCCGCCAACAACCTGGGCATGGACCACATCCGCACAGCAATTGCCGCAGCCAACGTCAACCTGCCCAAGGGCAGCTTCGATGGCCCGATCCGTGCGGTGATGCTCGATGCCAACGACCAGATGCGCAGCGTTGCCGAATACCGCGCACTGGCGCTGGCCTGGCGTGAGGGCGCACCGCTGCGGCTGGGCGATGTGGCCACCATCACCGACGGCGCCGAGAACCGCCAGCTGGCGGCATGGAGCGGCACCACCCCGGCGGTGCTGGTGAACATCCAGCGCCAACCCGGCGCAAACGTCATCGCCGTGGTCGGACAGGTACGTGCGTTGCTGCCGCAGCTGCAGGCCACGCTGCCGGCCGGCGTGCAGATAACCGTGCTCAGCGACCGCACCGAATCGATCCGCGCGTCCGTGCGCGGCGTACAGAAGGAACTGGTGCTGGCCATCGCGCTGGTGGTGCTGGTCACCTGGGTATTCCTGCGCAACCTGCCGGCTACGCTGATTCCCAGCGTGGCGGTGCCGCTGTCGCTGATCGGTACGTTCGCGGTGATGCTGCTGGCCGGCTATTCGCTCAACAACCTCACGCTGATGGCGTTGACCATCGCCACCGGCTTCGTGGTGGACGATGCGATCGTGATGCTGGAGAACATCGCCCGCCACTTGGAAGACGGTGAAAGCCCGCGCGAAGCGGCGCTGAAGGGCGCCAGCGAGATTGGTTTCACCCTGGTATCGCTGACGGTCTCGTTGATCGCCGTGCTGATCCCGCTGCTGTTCATGGCCGACCTGGTGGGCGCGCTGTTCCATGAGTTCGCAGTGACGCTGGCGGTGGCCATCGGCATTTCGCTGCTGGTGTCGCTGACCTTGACGCCGATGCTGTGCGCGCGCTTCCTGAAACCACATGCCAAAGGGTCAGCGCCCCACGGGGATCTGACCCCGCCCGGGTCGGATCCGGTCAGGGCTCCAACCCCGAAGCGCGACGTGTTCGATCGCATCATTGCCCTGTACGACCGCCAGCTGCGCTGGGTGCTGCAGCGCCAGCCACTGATGCTGCTGGCGACCGTGGCCACGCTTGCGCTGACGGTGGCGCTGTATTTCGCGGTGCCGAAGGGCTTCTTCCCGGTGCAGGATGCCGGCCTGGTCCAGGGCATCAGCGAAGCCCCGCAGGCAATCTCGTTCCAAGCCATGCGCGAGCGCCAGCTTGCCTTGGCCACGGCCATTGAACAGGACCCGGCCGTGGCCAGCCTGTCTTCCTACATCGGCGTGGACGGCAACAATGCCGCCCTCAACACCGGCCGCCTGCTGATCGAACTGAAGCCACACGGCGAGCGCGAGGGCGCCGACGTGGTGATGGCGCGGCTGCAGCAGCGCGTGGCGAGGATTCCCGGTATCACCCTGTACCTGCAACCGGTGCAGGAGCTGGGCATCGAAGACCGCATCAGCCGCAACCAGTACCAGTTCACCTTGACCACGCCGGACCTGCAGACGCTGGAAACCTGGACGCCGAAACTGTTGCACGCGCTTCGCCAATCGCCGGCGCTGCGTGATGTGGCCAGTGACCTGCAGATGCAGGGCCGGCAGGCCAGGGTGAGCATCGACCGCGATGCCGCCGCACGCCTTGGCGTGAGTGTGGAAGCGGTGGCCGACGCACTGTACGACGCCTACGGGCAACGGCAGATCTCGACCATCTTCACCCAGGCCAGCCAGTACCGGGTGGTGCTTGAGGCCGATCCCGCGCGGCAACCGGGGCCGGAGGCGATCAGCGGCCTGCGCGTGCGCAGCAGCAACGGCCAGACCGTGCCGCTGGGCGCGGTGGCGCGCGTCGAGCAGGGGCCAACGGCGCTGCTGCGCAACCATGTCGGCCAGTTCCCGGCGGCCACCCTGTCGTTCAACCTTGCACCCGGTGCATCGCTGGGCGAAGCGGTGGATGCGGTGCATGCCGCGCAGGCACAGGTGGCATTGCCGCAGAGCATCGAGCTGCGCCTGCAGGGCGCGGCGGCCGCCTTCAGCAGTTCGCTGTCGAGCACGCTGTGGCTGATCCTGGCGGCGGTGGTGGTGATGTACATCGTGCTGGGCGTGCTCTACGAGAGCTTCATCCACCCCATCACCATTCTCTCCACCCTGCCCTCGGCGACCGTGGGCGCCCTGGCCGCGTTGTGGGTGAGCGGACGCAGCCTGGACCTGATCGCAGTGATCGGCATCGTGCTGCTGATCGGCCTGGTGAAGAAGAACGCGATCATGATGATCGACTTCGCGCTGGACGCGCAGCGCACGCGCGGCATGAGCCCGCGTGAGGCGATCCACCAGGCGGCGCTGCTGCGCTTCCGGCCGATCCTGATGACCACCCTGGCCGCGCTGTTCGGCGCGGTACCGCTGATGCTGGCCAGCGGCTCGGGCGCCGAGCTGCGGCAGCCGCTGGGCTGGGTGATGGTGGGTGGCCTGATGGTCAGCCAGGTATTGACCCTGTTCACCACGCCGGTGATCTACCTGGCCTTCGACCGTCTGCAGCGTGGCCGCGCGACAGCACCGGCAACCGCTGGCGAGGCCGGCGCATGACCCCTGTAGCACGCCTGGCACAGGCCTGCGTGCAGCGTCCGGTGGCGACCATCCTCTTGGCGGTGGCGCTGGTACTGGCCGGCCTGCTGGCGCTGCGCCTGCTGCCGGTGGCACCGCTGCCCCAGGTCGACTATCCCGCCATTGAAGTCAGTGCCAGCCTGCCCGGCGCCTCGCCCGAATCGATGGCGGCCACCGTCGCCACGCCGCTGGAGCGTGCGCTGGGCAGTCTGCCCGGCATCTCGCGCATCGACTCGGCCAGCACCCAGGGGCAGACCGAGATCGAATTGAAGTTCGTGCTCGGCCGCGACATTGACGAGGCCGCGCGCGAAGTGCAGGCCGCGATCAACCTCGCCCGCGGCCAGCTGCCCAGCGGCATGCCGGGCATGCCGCAGTACCGCAAGGTCAACCCGTCGCAGGCGCCGATCCTGGCGCTGGCGTTGACCTCCGATACGCTCTCGCCGGGCCAGCTGTACGACCTGGGTTCGACTGTGCTGGCACAGAAGCTGTCGCAGGTGCCGGGCGTGGGCGAAGTGCAGGTGGGCGGCAGCGCGCTGCCGGCGGTTCGCGTGTCGCTGGACCCCAATGCTCTCAATCACGCAGGCCTGGCACTGGAAGACGTGGCACAGGCGATCAGCCGCGCCAATGCAGTGCGCCCACTGGGTGCGGTCGCAGGCGCGCAGCAGCACTGGCAACTGGAAGCGCCGCTGCAACTGCGCCAGGCAGCGCAGTATCGCCAGCTGGCGCTGAAGGCCAGCGATGACCGCCTGCTGCGACTGGGCGATGTCGCTGCCGTCGTCGATGGCGTCGAGGACCGCTATGCCAGTGGCTTCCACAACGAACGCCCCGCCGTGCTGCTGATCATCAGCCGCCAGCCCGGCGCCAACATCATCGCCACCGTCGATGCCATCCAGGCGCAGTTGCCGCAGCTGCACGCCCTGCTGCCCAGCACGGTGGACATGCGCCTGGTGATGGACCGCTCGCCGGTGATCCGCGCCACCCTGCACGAAGCAGAAGTGACCCTGCTGCTGGCGATCGCGCTGGTGGTACTGGTGGTGCTCGGCTTCCTCGGCCACTGGCGCGCAGCACTGGTACCCAGCGTGGCGATTCCGGTGGTGCTGTTCGGCACGCTGGCGTTGATCGCGCTGATGGGCTTCTCGCTCAATACGCTCTCGCTGATGGCCCTGATCGTGGCGGCGGTACTGGTGGTGGACGACGCCATCGTCGTGCTGGAGAACATCGCGCGCCATCGCGAGCTGGGCGCTGACCGCTGGCAGGCGGCGGTGCGCGGTGCATCGGAAGTGGGCGCTACGTTGCTATCGATGAACCTGGCGCTGGCGGTGGTGTTCGTCTCGATCCTGTTCCTGGACGATTTCGTCGAGCGCCTGTTCCGCGAATTCTCGCTGACCCTGGTAGCAGCGATGACGGTGTCGGTGCTGGTGGCGCTCAGCCTGGTGCCGATGCTGTGTGCGCGCCTGTTCGTCGATGACGCGCAACAACCCTCGCGCTGGCAGCGCGGCAGCAATGCGCTGTTCGAGCGCGTGCGTGGCACCTATCTGCGCACCCTGCAGGCCAGCCTGCGTCACCTGCGCTGGCCCTTGCTGGCCTTCGTGGCAGTGATCGCACTCAACGCCTGGCTGTTCCAGCAGGTACCCAAGGGCATCGTTCCGCAGCAGGACACCGCACAGCTGCGCGGCTTCGCGCGTGGCGATGACGGCCTGTCCTTCCAGGCGATGCAGCCGAAGATCGATGCCTACCGCAGACTGCTGCTGTCCGACCCGGCCATCGAGGACATCATCGGGTATATCGGTGGCAGCAACGGGGTCAACAACGCCTTCATCATGATCAAGATGAAGCCGCTGGCCGAGCGCGGTGTCTCCAGCCAGCAGGTGATCGATCGTCTGCGCGCGCGCCTGCCCAAGCTGCCCGGCGGCAATCTGTACCTGTGGGTGGACCAGGACATCCGCTTGGAAGGCGCCGGCAGCAGCGGCAAATACGAATTCCAGCTGCTGTCAGCGGACACCGCACCCTTGCGCCAATGGGCACCGAAGGTCGCTGCTGCGCTGCGTGGCCTGCCGGAACTGGTGGACGTGGAAGCGCAGGGCGAGGCCGGCATGCGCCAGGTGATGCTGGACATCGACCGCGAGGCAGCGGCGCGCCACGGCGTGGACCTGCGCATTGTGGCCAACATGCTCAACAACGCCTTCAGCCAGCGCCAGGTCGCCACGTTGTACGACAGCCTCAACCAGTACCGGGTGGTGATGGAGCTGGACCCGAAGCACACCCAGGACCCGGGCACGCTGGCACGGCTGCAGGTGATCGATGGCAGCGGCCAGCGCATTCCACTATCGAGCATCGCCAGCTGGCGCTATGGCATGGCGCCGGACCGCGTGTATCACAGCGAGCAGTTCGCCTCGATCTGGATCGAGTTCGCGCTGGCGCCGGGCGTGGGCCTGGAACAGGCCACCCGGGCCATTGATGCGGCGATGGCCAAACTGATGCTGCCGCGCTCGGTGCAGGCCAAGCTTTCCGGCGAGGCCGGTGGCCTGGAGCAGCTGCGTTCGCGCCAGTTGTGGCTGGTACTGGGTGCGACGCTGGCGGTGTACCTGGTGCTGGGCATCCTCTACGAGAGTTTCCTGCAGCCCTTGGTGATCCTGTCCACGCTGCCGTCGGCCGGCATCGGGGCGTTGCTGGCGCTGTGGCTGTTCGGCAACGAACTGAACCTGATCGCCCTGCTCGGCCTGTTCCTGCTGGTGGGGGTGGTGATGAAGAACACGATCCTGCTGGTCGACTTCGCGCTGGCCGGCGAACGCCGCGGCCTGAGCGCGCAGGATGCGGTGATGGAAGCTGCACGACTGCGCCTGCGGCCGATCCTGATGACCTCGCTGGCGGCACTGCTGGGCACATTGCCGCTGATGCTGGCCAACGGTGAAGGCTGGGAGCTGCGGCAGCCGCTGGGCATCGCCATCGTCGGCGGGTTGCTGGTCAGCCAGTGGTTGACGCTGTACACCACGCCGGCGATGTATCTGGCGTTGGCGCGAGTACGGGCGGGGCGGTGAGCGAGGCGGCTTCATCCACGCATGGCGTGGGTCTACTGCGGCCATCGCAGGTTCGGGTCTCACGCCACCCCGGCGATGTACCTGGCGCTGTCGCACATACGCAGCGCCAGGCGCATCGCCGGTGCAGACGGGCCGGTCTCCAACTCCGACCGGCCCTGATCGCGGCCGCACCCCCGCAGGCGCTGGCCGCCATCCACACACGTGCCGCACTCAAGCGGCTTCGGACACCTTCACCTCACGGCGGGCGCGCACGGCAGCGGCAAGCCGCTCCAGCACCTGCACGGTGGTGTCCCAATCAATGCAGCCATCGGTGATGCTCTGGCCGTAGACCAGCGGCTGGCCTTCCACCAGTTCCTGGCGACCGCCGACCAGATGGCTTTCGACCATCACACCGACGATGCGCTGCTCGCCATCTTCCAGCTGGATGGCGATGTCTTCGATCACCTTCGGCTGGTTTTCGTGGTTCTTCAGGCTGTTGGCGTGGCTGGCATCGATCATCAGGCGCGTCGGCAGCTTGGCCTTGGCCAGCGCCTGGCAGGCATCGGCCACGCTGGCCGCATCGTAGTTCGGCTGCTTGCCACCACGCAGGATCACGTGGCAGTCGGGGTTTCCGGTGGTGGAGACGATGGCGGTGCCGCCCTGCTTGGTGACCGACAGGAAGTGATGCGGATTGGAGGCCGCGCCCACGGCATCGGCGGCGATCTTGACGTTGCCGTCGGTGCCGTTCTTGAAGCCGACCGGGCACGACAGCCCCGACGCAAGTTCACGATGCACCTGGCTTTCGGTGGTGCGTGCGCCGATCGCGCCCCATGCCACCAGGTCGGCGATGTACTGCGGCGAGATCACGTCGAGGAACTCGACGCCGGCCGGCAGGCCGAGCTTGTTGATGTCGCGCAGCAGGCCACGGGCGATGCGCAGGCCCTTGTCGATCTTGAAGCTGCCGTCCAGGTCCGGATCGTTGATCAGGCCCTTCCAGCCCACCGTGGTGCGCGGCTTCTCGAAGTACACGCGCATGACGATTTCCAGCTCGCCGGCCAGCGCATCGCGCAGCGGCTTCAGGCGCTGTGCGTACTCGATGGCGGCTTTCGGATCGTGGATCGAGCACGGCCCGACCACCACCGCCAGGCGGTCGTCGCGGCCATGCAGGATCTGGTGCAGGGCGGCGCGCGAAGCGCTGACGGTGTCGGAGGCTTCGTCATCGCAGGGCAGCATCGCCAGCAGCTGGGCAGGCGGTGTCAGCGGTTCGATGGTGCGGATACGCAGGTCGTCGGTGTGCGGGGGCATGGTGAGGGGTCTCTACGGAACGTTGGGGGTCCGCAGCGTGGCGACATGAAAAAAGCCGCCAGGTTCGCTGGCGGCTTTCGGGAATGCGTCTGAAGCTTTCTTCAGGGTGAGCGCAATCCTTCCTCCGCCGGGGGCTTCGGAAAGTAATACCAATAAAAGCTGGCGTGGGCTGCGTTCATGGGATCTATTGATAACACAGGGTTTTGGCGGGTGCCAACTGTTTCATCCGCAACTGCGGGCGCGGTTCAGCGGACTATCGGCTGCCATGCACTTCCACATCCAGCAGCAGCGTCTCGTGGATGTCGACCCAACGCTCCACCACGCGGTCCAGTTCCTGCCTGGCCTCATCAAGCTGTTCGGGGTTGAGCATGGACCTGGCCGTATACAGATCGGACACCAGCTGCCGCAGGGTGGCTTCCTGGATGGCCACCACCGGCCCTTCCAGGCCGGGCACCTGCAGCGCTGGACTGCTGCCCAGCGCTCCGTACAACGTCACCTGGATCTTGCTCTGCATGCTCGACTTCCCTGCGGGTGGATGCGGCCGAGCGCCATCTTTACCCGGAATGGATGACACGCGCATGTGCCACGACGGTGCTGGAATGCCGTCCGATGAGGCGATGGCGCATGGGGTCTCCCTTGAAGGTCATGGGGTTGCCGGCCAGCGGCCGGCACTACCGGGAAACGCGGGTGAACGGTACGGCGCTACAGCGAGCGCAGCGCGCGCTTGCGGATGTATGTATTGGCTGCGCTGTCGTGCGTTGACTGCCACCGTGCGCATACATCGCGCACCCATCCGGGCTGGCTCTTGCCTGCGTCGTTCAGCCAGTTGCCGACCGAGTCCTGCACATAGCGCTCGGGATCGTCAGCGAGGGCCTCCAGCAGGGGCAACGCGTGCTCGGGTTGCTGCTTGAACAGCGCAATGTGCGTGGCCCATACACCGCGGGGGCGAAGCGCCTCACAGGCGAAGCGGCGCTGATTCGGCGAGCGCTGCTGCGTCCAGGGTTGCAGCAGGGCAAGCGCTTCCAGCGGCTCGGCGACGATATCGCTGCGCAAGGCCAACCATGCCCATTCGCGCACACCGAAGTGCGGATCATCTGCCAGTGAACGCATCGCCTGCAGCTTGTCGGCCAATGCCGCCTGCGGGTCACTGCCAATCAGATAGCACGCCCATCCGCGCACGGTATCGGATGGATGCGCCTGCCTGCGCTGCACGTCGCCCTGCCCTGCCTCGCGCAGTAGCGCTGCGGCCAATGCCATGCGCTGGGTGATCCCCTTGCCTGCGGCGGCCCGCATGCGCTGTATCGAGGCCGGTGGCAAGGTCGGTGCCACCGCCTGCAGCAACGCAGCGAAGTCCACAGCCAGGCACTCGGCCAGATGCGTGCTGGCTGCACGGCCCGCATTCAGTTCCCGCAGACGTGCCGTGGCGATGGTATTGCTCATGTACCTGCTTCCTGGCCTGCGTCGGTGTGTCGCCAGACCTTTTCCAACAGCAGCGACAACTGCACCTGTTCGCTGGAATCAAGACCGTTGAACAGTCCGCCGATCCATTGTGTGTGCTGGTCGAACAGATCGCCGGCCAGGCGCTTGCCGCGCGCGGTCAGCACGATCTGCAGCCGGCGGCCATCCTCGGCATCGTTGCGCCGCTGCAGCAGGCCGTCACGCTGCAGGCCATCGAGCAACCCGCTGATGGTGGCGCGGGTGACGCCAGCGCGCTCGGCCAACTCGTGCGGAGGCAACGTGCCACCAGCACCGTGCAGCAGGAACAGCACAATGAAACGGCCCTCGCTGAGGCCGTGCGGCGCCAGGCGTGAAGCGCAGTCACGGTCGATCGCGCTGGACAAGGCGAGCAGCTGGAAGCACAGGCGCAGCTGGGCCAGGTGGGGATCGCCGCGACGGCCAGCCTCCTGGAGGAGAGCCGTGTGTTTTGCTTCAAGCATCCATCAACTCCATGATGATTAGGCGCCTTATTATATTTTCGAACCCGCAGGGCGCAAGTCCGTACCGGGCTGCCGCAGGGCATGACGCGGCGCCGCCCCGGGGCCTGGATGGGGTCGACCGGCACCAGCAGCCAAAGCTGCGGTAGCATCGCGCCACGTCCCGCCAGGAGTTCCACGCATGTGCCGTGTCGTCCTGTTGTTGCTGACGCTGTTGCCGATGGCCGTAGTCGCTGCGCCACCACCGCTGCCATCGCCAGCCCGCATTGATGCCCAGGCGCACCGGCTGATGCAGGCCGCACACGCACGTGGCATGGCGCTGGCGGTGATCGACGCCGGCAAGGTGGTGCACGTGGCCGCCTATGGCGAGCGCAACGCCGCCGGCGAACCGCTGCGTACCGACACCGTGATGTACGCCGCTTCGCTGACCAAGATGGCCTTCGGCCACCTGGTCGCGCAGCTGGCACAGGACCAGGTGATCGCGCTGGACGCCGGCATTGCCACGTATCTGGACAAGCCATTGCCGGACTACCCCGTCGATACGAAGCACTACGCCGATTACAGCGTATTGGCCGGCGACGAACGCTGGCGCCGGCTCACCCCGCGCCTGCTGCTCAATCATGGCAGCGGCTTTGCCAACTTCGCGTTTCTGGAACCGGATGGCAGGCTGCAATTCCATTTCGATCCGGGCAGCCGCTACGGCTATTCCGGCGAAGGCTTGATCCTGCTGCAGTTCGTGCTCGAACGGGGGCGCCTTGGCCAGGACATCGGCGCGCTGATGCAGCGTCGCGTGTTCGACCGCTTCGGCATGCCCCGCACCAGCATGATGTGGCGCGAGGATTTCGCCACCAACCTGGCCGACGGCTGGACCGCCGATGGCACGCCCGAGCCGCATGACGAGCGCAGCCGGGTGCGGGCCGCCGGCTCGATGGATACCACCATCGCCGACATGGCCAACTTCGCAGCGGGCTATGTGCGCGGCGAAGGCCTTTCAGCGGCGATGCGGCAGGAGCTGGTACGTCCGCAACTGCCGATCACCACGGCCAGCCAGTTTCCGACCCTGCAGGCGGAACTGCCGGTAGCGGAGCGGCGCAGGGACCTGGCAGCCGGCCTGGGCGTGGTCACGTTCCGCGGGCCGCAGGGGCCCGGCTTCTACAAGGGCGGCCACGATGACGCGGTGGGCAACACCCTGGTGTGCATCGAGCAGGGCCAGCGCTGCGTGGTGATGCTGGGCAACGATGTCCGCGCCGAGGCGGCGTTTCCGGCGCTGGTGGCGTTCGTGCTTGGCGATACCGGAGTGCCGTGGGACTGGGAGTACGGCGCGGAGAAGGTGTTCGTGCGCTGACGCCATCCACGCATGGCGTGGATCTACTGGCATGGACCGATGGGCATGGATTCATTGGCATGGACCCATTGCTGTGAACCCATTGGCGGCAACACGCCACCCACAAAAAAACCCCGCCTTGCGGCGGGGTTTTTTCATTGCAGCAGTGCAGCGGACCTTAGAAGTCCATGCCGCCCATGCCACCCATGCCGCCCATGCCACCAGCGCCACCCATGGCCGGCTCGTCCTTCTTCGGAGCGTCGGCAACCATGGCTTCGGTGGTGATCATCAGGCCAGCGATCGAGGCTGCGTTCTGCAGCGCCGAACGGGTCACCTTGGTCGGGTCCAGGATGCCGAACTGCAGCATGTCGCCGAACTCGCCGGTGGCGGCGTTGTAGCCGAAGCTGCCGGTGCCTTCCTTGACCTTGTTGACGATGACCGACGGCTCTTCACCGGCGTTGGCAACGATTTCGCGCAGCGGGGCTTCCATCGCGCGCAGGGCGATCTGGATGCCGTGGTTCTGGTCTTCGTTGGCACCCTTCAGGCCAGCCAGTGCGGAGACCGCACGGACCAGGGCAACGCCGCCGCCCGGGACCACGCCTTCTTCAACGGCTGCACGGGTCGCGTGCAGGGCGTCGTCGACGCGATCCTTCTTTTCCTTCATTTCGATTTCGGTCGATGCGCCGACCTTGATCACTGCAACGCCACCGGCCAGCTTGGCCACGCGCTCCTGCAGCTTCTCGCGGTCGTAGTCCGAGGAGGTGTCTTCGATCTGGGTCTTGATCTGCGCAACGCGCGAATCGACCGCAGCCTTGTCACCCACGCCATCGATGATGGTGGTGTTTTCCTTGGAGACCTGCACCTTCTTGGCGCGGCCCAGGTCCTTGATGGTGGCCTTTTCCAGCGACAGGCCGACTTCCTCGGAGATCACGGTGCCGCCGGTCAGCACGGCCATGTCTTCCAGCATCGCCTTGCGACGGTCGCCGAAGCCCGGCGCCTTGACGGCCACGACCTTGACGATGCCGCGGATGGTGTTGACCACCAGGGTCGCCAGCGCTTCGCCTTCGACTTCCTCGGCAACGATCAGCAGCGGCTTGCCAGCCTTGGCGACGCCTTCCAGCACCGGCAGCAGGTCACGGACGTTGGAGATCTTCTTGTCGTGCAGCAGGATGTACGGGTCATCCAGGTCAGCGGTCTGCGACTGCTGGTTGTTGATGAAGTACGGGGACAGGTAGCCGCGGTCGAACTGCATGCCCTTGACCACGTCCAGCTCGTTGTCCAGGCCCGAGCCTTCTTCAACGGTGATCACGCCTTCCTTGCCGACTTCCTTCATCGCGTTGGCGATGATCTGGCCGATCGACTCGTCCGAGTTGGCCGAGATCGTGCCGACCTGGGCAATGGCCTTGTCGTCAGCGGTCGGCTTGGAGATGTTCTTCAGCTCGGCGACGGCAGCCACGACGGCCTTGTCGATACCGCGCTTGAGGTCCATCGGGTTCATGCCGGCAGCAACGGCCTTGGCGCCTTCGCGGATCAGGGCCTGGGCCAGCACGGTGGCGGTGGTGGTGCCGTCGCCGGCGTCGTCGTTGGTACGCGAGGCGACTTCCTTCACCATCTGCGCGCCCATGTTCTCGAACTTGTCAGCCAGTTCGATTTCCTTGGCGACGGACACGCCGTCCTTGGTGATGGTCGGGGCGCCGAAGCTCTTCTCGAGCACGACGTTGCGGCCCTTCGGGCCCAGGGTGGCCTTGACGGCATTGGCGAGAACGTTGACGCCGCGCACCATGCGCGAACGGGCGTCTTCACCGAAACGAATATCCTTGGCAGCCATTGCGTTTACCTCATTGGTAGCGCCGGGCCATGCCCGGCGGCTGGGTGTTGGAATCAGGGGATGAAGCAGGTCGCGCCGACGCTCAGCCGATGACGGCGAGCACGTCGTCTTCGCGCAGGACCTTGTACTCGACGCCTTCGCTCTTGTACGAGCTGCCGGCGTACTGGCCGTAGATGACCTTGTCACCGACCTTCAGCGACGGAGCGCGCACGTTGCCGTTGTCCAGCGGCTTGCCCGGGCCCACGGCCACGACTTCACCCTTGGTGGACTTTTCCTTGGCGGAGTCCGGGATCAGGATGCCACCGGCGGAAACTTCGTCGGCTTCGATCGGCTTGACCACAACGCGGTCGTGCAGCGGCTTGATGCTCATGTGGGACCTCTTAAGTTATTGATTGGTCTGAAAAAGTCCGGCGATGTTAGCACTCGCACCAGGCGACTGCCAGCAACGCGCGTGAAAAAGCCCGACAGGTCGGGAGCACGACAGAGATGGAGACCTCCGGAGGCCTTTCAAGGCCCGCCCCCGAAATTTTTCCCGGCGGCCCGGCGGCACTCCATCCCCGCGCGGACGCCTTTATAGGGATGCGTCGCGGCAAGCCAAGGGGGAATTGGCCACCATTTGGTGACCGCCGTCGCACTGTCAGATATCTGGCGTTCATTTACGACAAAGTGTCACCGGATCGGCTTTAGGGTGGCCCGGCATTCCCAATCACAAGGAGTAGTCGATGCGATTGCTGTCCCCGCTCGCCGCCGCCTGCCTGCTGGCCCTGGCTGCCGCGCCGGCCCAGGCCGAGGTCTTCATCAACGAACTGCACTACGACGACAGCACCGCTGCCGGTGACGTCGGCGAAGCCATCGAAGTGGTCGCCACCGCCGGCGAAGACCTGTCCGGCTACCGCCTGTACCTCTACAACGGCAGCAACCCGTCGGCCGCCACGGTCTACGCCAACAACGCGGTGCCGGCCGGAACCGCGGCCAGCTGCGGCAGCGCCACCCTGGCGGTGGTCACCTACCCCAGCAACGGCCTGCAGAACGGTGCCAACGACGGCATCGCCCTGGTCGACGCCAGCGGCAAGGTGGTCCAGTTCCTCAGCTACGAGGGCGCGATCACCGCTTCCGGTGGCCCCGCCGCCGGCATGACCAGCCAGAACATTCCGGTTGCCGAAACCAACAGCACCGCGGCGGGCACCTCGCTGCAGCTGACCGGCAGCGGCAGCCAGTACGCGCACTTCACCTGGGCCGAATCGGCCAGGCAGACCTTCGGCAGCTGCAACAACAACCAGACCTTCAGTGGCGGCGGTACCCCGGGCCCGAACACGCCGCCGTCGGTGTCCACCACCACGCCGGCACAGGGCAGCAGCACCTTCCCTGCCGCCGCCGACCTGGAAGTGGTGTTCAGCGAGACGGTCAACCTCGCCAGCGGCGCCTTCGCACTGACCTGCGGCACTTCGGGCAGCGTGCCGCTGACCTGGCCGGCCAGCGGCAAGAGCGTGAAGCTGTCGACCAACACCGCGCTGGTCGCCGGTGAAGCCTGCCGCTTCGACATCCGTGCCGCACGCATCACCGATGCGCAGGGTGCCCGCCCGGCGACCGACAGCCGCATCGCCTTCACCGTGGCCACCACCACCGGCAATCCGGACCCGGGCAATCCCGGCGGACCGGCCGGTTACTACTCGAAGGTCAACACCAGCAGCCCCAGCCAGCTGCGCTGCTCGCTGCACGCCACCATCAAGGGCCACACCGCGTATCCGTACAGTGGCTCGGGCACCAGCACCTGGACCATCCTGGAAATCGCCGACGAAGATCCGAACAACAGTGGCCGGATCCTCGATGCCTACCGCAACCACAGCTTCGCCAAGGTGACCGACCGTGCAGGCAGTGGCGGTGGACTGAAGTACAACCGCGAGCACACCTGGCCGAACTCGCTGGGCTTTGCCAGCACCACCGGTGACAAGGGCCTGCCGTACGCGCCCTACACCGACACCCACATGCTGTACCTGACCGACGCACAGTGGAATGCCGACCGCGGCAACAAGCCGTTCGGCAAGTGCGATGCCAACTGCGGCGAGCGTGCCACCGAAGCCAACAACGGCCACGGCGGTGGCAGCGGTGGTTACCCGGGCAATTCGAACTGGGTACGTACACCGGATGGCAATGCCGGTACCTTCGAGGTGTGGGGCCATCGCAAGGGCGACATGGCACGCGCGGTGATGTACATGGCCATCCGCTATGAAGGTGGCAAGGATGCGGCCACCGGCCAGTCCGAACCGGACCTGGAACTGACCGACGACCGCAGCAAGATCGTCAAGACCAGCAGCTCGCCGGCCTACATGGGCCTGCTGTCGACCCTGATCGACTGGCACCTGTCCGATCCGCCGGATGCCGCCGAGCAGGCGCGTAATGACGTGATCTACTCGTTCCAGGGCAACCGCAACCCCTTCATCGACCACCCCGAGTGGGCCACCCCGGGCCTGTTCACCTCGGCCAAGCCGGCCACCTGCCAGCTGGCCAACTGACCGCGCAACGCTGCGGTCCACTGCCGTCGCCGGGCCCTGCCCCGGCGACGGCCCTATACTCGACGGTCATGTCGACCGTCGATCCCGTCCTGCTGCTGTTGACCACCTGCCCGGACCGGGCCAGTGCCGAGCGCATCGCGCATGCGCTGGTCGCCGAGCATCTGGCTGCCTGCGTGACCCGCCTGGACGGCGCTCAGTCGACCTACCGCTGGCAGGGTGAGGTCACCACCGACACCGAGCTGCAGCTGCTGGTGAAGACCACCGCAAGCCGTGTCGATGAAGCCATCGCCCGGATCGTCGAACTGCATCCGTATGAACTCCCGGAGTGCATCGCGGTCGAAACCCGGGCCGGCCTGCCGGCGTATCTGGACTGGATCCGGGCACAGACCCGGGAGGACACTGATTGAAGACTCTGTTTGCGCGTGGCGCCGCCTTGTGCGCTCTGTTGTGGCTTTCATTGCCGGCCTTCGCGCTGGATGAGAAGGATCTGCTGCCGGTGGACCAGGCGTTCGCGCTGACCGCCAGCGCGCCCGAGCGTGGCCAGATCCAACTGCAGTTCAAGATCGCCCCGGGCTACTACCTGTATCGCCACCGCACCACGGTGAAGGCCGATCCGGCGTTCAACGCCGTTGCGCTGCAGATGCCCGCAGGCAAGAAGCACCACGACGATTTCTTCGGTGAGGTGGAGACCTACCGCGAGCGCCTGCAGGCCACCCTGCCCGGCGCGCCCACCGATGCCGCCGGCACCATCAGCCTGGAAGTGCGTTACCAGGGCTGCGCCGATGCTGGTGTGTGCTACCCGCCGCAGAAGCGCGTGGTGCAGGTGACCCTGCCCGGTGCAGGCGGTGCGGCGGCCACGCTGCCGACCGCACGCGCCACCGGCGCCAGTGCATTCAACAACCCGCTGGCCGGCGCCGGCAGTGGCGGTGGCCTGCGACTGCCGGGCACCAGCAACAGCCAGGCACTGCCGCTGCCGTCGGATCAGGCATTCGGCTTCGATGCCATCGCCAGCGATGGCAATACCCTGCTGCTGCGCTTCAGCCCGGCACCGGGCTATTACCTGTATCGCGACCGCACCTCGCTGAAGCTGGAAGGCAGCGCCGGGGTACTGGCCGACAAGCCGCGTTGGCCGGCGGCGCAGTCGCACCGCGACGAGCACTTCGGTGATGTGGCGGTCTATTTCAACCAGGTGGAAGTGCCGGTGCCGCTGCGCCGCAGCCGCGCCGAGGCGGTCGACAGCACGCTGGTGGTGACCTTCCAGGGTTGCCAGACCGATGGCATCTGCTACCCGCCGATGACCCGCCGGGTGAAGTTGTCGATCCCCGCCGGCAAGGCCAACACCACCAGTGATGCACCTGCCGCACGCGACGAAGTGATTCGTTCGCTGCCGGCTTCGGCCACTGCCGGCACCCGCGAGGGCGCCAACGGCACACCGCTGCGCCTGCTTCCGACCGTGCCCAACGACGCGCCGGCCGCCACGGGTGGTGCCGACGCCAGCAACGGCTCGCGCGATGCCTTCGCCGCCGACGCGCAGCAGGACAATGCGCTGCGTACCAAGGCTCCGAGCCGCGTACCGAAAACCGACAGCTCGCTGCTGTGGGTACTGCTGCTGGCACTGGGCGGTGGCCTGGTGCTGAATCTGATGCCCTGCGTGCTGCCGATCCTGTCGCTGAAAGTGCTGAGCCTGGCGCAGAGCGGTGAAAGCGCCGAGCGCGCCCGCAGCCATGCCATGTGGTACACGCTGGGCGTGCTGGTCGCCTTTGCGGTGATCGGCGCGCTGATGGTCGGCCTGCGCATGCTCGGCAATGCGGTCGGCATCGGTTTCCAGCTGCAGCATCCCGGCGTGGTCGCGGCGTTGGCCTACATCATGTTCGCGGTGGGCCTGAGCCTGTCCGGCGTGTTCACCATGGGCGGCGGCATCGGCAACTTCGGCCAGTCGCTGGCGCGACGCAGTGGCCCGGCCGGCGATTTCTTCACCGGCGTGCTGGCCTGCGTGGTCGGCAGTGCCTGCGTGGGACCGTTCTTCGGCCCGGCGGTGGCCTATGCCTTCGTTGCACCGCCGGTGGCGGCGATGCTGGTGTTCCTGTTCCTCGGCCTGGGCCTGGCCCTGCCGTTCCTGCTGATCGGCTTCGTGCCGGCGCTGGCCCGTCGCCTGCCCAAGCCGGGCCAGTGGATGGAAACCCTCAAGCACGTGCTGGCCTTCCCGATGTACGCCGCCGCGTTGTGGCTGCTTTGGGTGCTGGGCAAGCAGCGCGGCGTGGATGGCATGGCGCTGGCGCTGGGTGGCCTGCTGCTGCTCACCGGCGGCCTGTGGCTGTTCGAGCGCAGCCGCTGGCGCAGCCAGCGCGCGGCCGGGCTGCTGGGCGTGCTGCTGGTGATCGCCGCGCTGGTGCCGGTGTGGGCGGTGACCCAGCTGGCACCGCCGGCACGTGCCGCGCAGGCGAGCAGCGAGAACGTGGTGGATTACTCGCCGCAGATGCTGGACCGCCTGCGCGCCGACAACCGCGTCGTGTTCGTCAACATGACCGCCGACTGGTGCGTGAGCTGCAAGGCCAACGAGCGCGCGGTGCTGTCGCGCCCGGAGTTCAAGGAACTGCTCAAGCGCACCAACGCGGTGTACATGCGTGGCGACTACACCAATGTCGACCCGCAGATCACCGCGTTCCTGGATGAGCACAAGGCCGTGGGCGTGCCGCTGTACGTGGTGTACGGCCCCGGCGCCCCGCCGACGGTGCTGCCGACCCTGCTGACGCAGGCGCTGGTGGAAGAAGCACTGCTGCGCACCGCGCGATGAAGTGGCAACGGCCAGCGCTGCTGTGGACAGCAGTGCTGGCTGCCGGTCTTGGCCTGTGGGCCGGCAACCGGCTGGCGCCGGAGCCGGCGACGGAAGCTGCAGCGCCTGTTGCGGTATCGCCGCCGGCGCTGCCGATGCTGCGGCCCGGTGATCCGCTGCCGGCGCTGGTGCTTGCCGATGCTGAAGGTCACGCGCTGGATATCCGCGAACGCTTCAAGGGCCACCCATTGCTGGTCAATGTGTGGGCCAGCTGGTGCGGCCCCTGCGTGGAAGAGATGCCCGAACTGGCCCGCTTTGCCGAGGGCCAGGGCGCGCACGGCGTGCAGGTGTTGGGCCTGGCACTGGATACGCCGGACGGCGTGCGTGATTTCCTGCAGCGAGTGCCAGTGGACTATCCCATCGTGCTCGATACCCCCGGCCCACGCGATGCCAGCGTGCAGTTGGGCAACGCGCGGGGTCTGCTGCCCTACAGCGTGTTGTTCGACGCACAGGGACGGATGGTGAAGGCCAAGCTCGGACCGTTCGCGCACGGCGAAATCGAAGGCTGGGCGAAGTAGGTCGGCAGGGCTGCGCCCTGCACCTGCAGATGCTTTCAAGCAACAGCAACAGCAACCGCTACAGCTACAGCGGGCTTCCGTGGGATGGCGGGGCGGTGTCGGACTGCGGGGACGCCGCAAGTACGTCCCTGTAGGCTCAGCCGCGCCATCCATGGCGCGGATGCCCTGCAATCCGACACCGCCCCGCCTCTGACAGTTTCCCGCGATCTGGTAGGTCCACGCCATGCGTGGATGACTCCATCGAATTCGAGTATTTCGACAATTGATCGAAAAGCATCCACGCGTGGCGTGGATCTACATCTACCTGTCGACCAAGGTCGACACCCACCAAGAGCAGGCCATGCCTTCCCGACAGATCGCGGAAATCTGTCGAAGGCGGGGTGGGTCCGGTTGCGGGGGTGTCCGCGGCATGGATGCCGCGGCCAAGCCCCCATGGGTGAGGG
>NZ_JBYTEK010000033.1:0-50002 GCF_058783335.1 Stenotrophomonas sp. FW305-C-20-S1
AACCCGTCCTTGGGGGCTTGGCCGCGGCATCCATGCCGCGGACACCCCCGCAACCGGACCCACCCCGCCTTCGACAGATTTCTGCGATATGTCGGAACGGTGTTCTGTGTTGCTGTTGATGGGTGTCGACCTTGGTCGACACGTAGATCCACGCCATGCGTGGATGCTCTTCGATGAACTATCGAAATATTCGATTTCATGCAGATGGGGTTAGATCCATTTTCCGCAAGAAAACGGATCTGACCCCGGATTGATTTCCATATCTGACAGAAGTGTCGGCCAAGGTCGACACCTACCGACAGCTGCAGGAATCTGTCAGAGGCGGGGCGGTGTGGGTTGGCAGGACCGTTGGCGCCATGGATGGCGCCATCGAGCCCCCAAGGACGGGTTTACGGCGTGTCCTGCCAACCCACACCGCTCCGCCACCCCACGGAACCCCAGCTGTTGCTGTTGCTTTGGCTGTTGCCGTTGAGGTTGCCGGCCAGCGGCCGGCACTACTGCTTCGGCAGGTGCAGGGCGCAGCCCTGCCGAACCCCCTTTACCCCCGCGGTCGGCCGCGCGAGGGCACCAGTGCGAAGGTATCCACCGCCAGCTTCTCGGCATGGTTCAACCACGCGCGGATTTCCAGATCATCCACTTCGTGGTCGAGCCCGAATGACACGTTGATCTTGCCATCGGCATCAGGCTGCACCCACTGTTGGGCCAGCACCACCTTGCGCTGCGAGGACACCGCTTCGATCCAGAAACCGCGATCCGGGCGCGTGCTCGCCACCAGCTGCAGCATGTACTGGCCGGCGCGGGTACGGCGGCCCTTCTGCGTGATCATGTGCGCCTGGCGCACGCTGGGGCGGGGGCCTTGGAAGGCATCCAGTGGTGCATCCACGTCGATGCCGTTGCGCAGCTGGCCATCCCGGTACAGCTTGATGCCGTTGTCGCGGTTCACCAGCAGCGCGCACCAGTCGCCGTCGGCCGAGCCATCCTCGAACGCGGTGCAGCGATCAACGTAGGCGAGCGTGTTGTCCGGGTCGGCATCGTCGAACTGGCGCGAGGTGTTTTCCAGGTACACCGATTTCAGGTCCCAGTCCTTGTCGTATTCCAGCAGCACCGGCGGCTGCACGTGCTGCAGGCCCACCACCACCTGGTCGTCGCTGTCGATCTTCAGCTGCCGCGTAGGCTCACCCAGCCACAGCGAGCGGGCGAAGGCCAGGTACTGCGGATAGTCGCGGCCGCCATCGCGGCGTGCCGCGGCGCTGGCACTCGGCGCGCGCTTGTCGTCCAGCAGCGAACGGCCAAAGCCCATCGTCTGCAGGTTCGGATCGAGCAGGCTGAGCAGGGTGGCCCCGGAATCCAGGGTCGAGCCGTCTTCGGCGGCCAGCTGGCGCGGGGCCACGCCATCACCGAGGAACAACAGCAGGTTCTCGCGCTTCTGCTTGGTCAGGATATGGCTGAGGTCATTGGGCATGGCCAGGTGATCGGAGGCGATCACGATCAACGTGTCCTTGCCGTACGGGCTGGCCTGGATGCGTTCGACCAGCTGCGAAATCAGGCGGTCGGTGCACTTGAGCGCATTGAGCATGCCGATGTTGCCGTACTGGCTCTGGTAGCGCTCGCCCTTGCAGGCCACCGGCAGGTGCCCGGCCGGGTGGTGCGTGTCCATGGTCAGCGTGGTCAGCATGAACGGCGCATCCTGTCGCGACAGCTGCTCGAAGCGCTGGTAGGCGGTGTCCAGCAGCACGTCGTCATGCACGCCCCACGCCGAGTAGTGGATACGGCCGATCTTCTTCTGCTGCTTGAACCACGCCAGGTCATGCACTTCATCGAAGCCGTGGCTGGCCAGGAACTGGCCCTTGCCGGCGAACTGGCCGTTGGCACCGCCCAGGTAATGGTTGGTGTAGCCCTGCTGCTTGAGGTAATCGCCCAGGCATACGGCCTTGGGCAGGAAGCTGCCCATGCGGTCCATGCTGTTCTCATCCCCCTGCGAGGTGGTCAGCGGCACGCCGCACATCGACGACACCAGGCCGGCAATGGTCCAGCCACCGCCTTCGGCCGAGGCCAGCCCGCGTACATCCAGCGACCTGGCCGCCAAGCGGTTGAGATTGGGCATCAGGCCGGGAAACACGGCCTCATCCAGATAGGTGCGCTCCAGGCTCTCGCCGTAGATCCAGACGATGTTGCGTGGGCGCTGCAGGGCCTGCGTGGGCACCTGGTATTCGGGGGCGATACGGGCGAAATCCACCGGGCGCAGCTGCTGGTACAGGCGTTGGCCATCGCGGGCCAGTGGGCTGATCATGATTGTGGCCACCCACAGCGCGGCGAAACCGGCAAACCATGCACCACCGGCCGTGGGGCGGCGCCAACGCTTCACCCGCGTAGCGAACAGCGGCAGCAGCGACACGGCGGCCAGCACGATGAAGCCGGCGATATAGCCCTTGAAGTCGGCGACACCGGCGCCTTCCATGTCCGCACCCAGGTGGTACAGGGTGGCGGCGTTGAGTCCGTCACCGGACAGCTTGTCGATCAGCCACCAGGCACTGAGCGCCAGCAGCAACAGCGAGAACAAGCCTGCTTTCCACCACACCCATTTTGCGGACGCGAGGAACAACCAGGACAGCAGCAACAGCGACAGCAGCAGAATCCAGAGCATAGGCAGCTTCGGCAGTGACGGGGTGGCGATGGACGTCGTACCGACGCGTGTCCATCCGACCGGCGCTGCTGCAAGCACATCTGCATGACAGGCCGATGACCCGATAGTGCATGCACGAACCTGACTGAAATGTTTGTTGAAATCGTGCGCGCGATATCACGCTGCGAACGTAAATCGAGCGTGAAAACTCACGCTCGATTGCATTAAAAAACTGCATGAATGCACTGTTTTCGCTGATCCACGTCGAGCGTGGATGCGACACTATCGATGCCCGCGTTCCTCGCGCGAACGCGCACGGCGATCGAACAACAATGCGCTGGTCACGATGCCCAGCCCAAGCACCACGCCGATCAGCAACAGCACCAGTGCGATGGCGGGATAGCCCAGCACATGCCAGCCGGTGTCGATCTTCATCATCATTGCCGCCGCCATGATCAACGCGGCGCTGATGATGCCGGCGGCCACGCGGTTGGCGATCTTCTGCAGGTTCTCCATCAGCCGCGATTCTTCCAGCCCGGTCACCTTCATCTGCAGGCGGTTCTCGGCCAGCAGCGCCATGATGTCCGACAGCTTGCGCGGCCCGTCGCGCAGCAGTTGCTGCAGCTCCATCGCCTCGCTGGCCAGGTTGGCGGCCGACAGCGATTTTTTCAGGCGCGCGCGCATCACGTGCTGCAGCTGGCGTTCGACGATGCGGCGCGTGTCCAGATCCGGTGCCAGCAGGCGGCATACGGTTTCAAGGTTGAGCAGCGCCTTGCCGAGCAGGCTCAGCTCCGGCGGCGTGCGCAACCCGGATGAGGTGGCGATGCGCACCATGTCCAGCACCACGCGCCCTTCGGAGAAATTCGCGCTGGCGGCATAGCGTGCGATCAGCTGGCCGGTCTCGCGCAGGTAGCGCTCCTCATCGAATGCCTCCAGCCGCGTGCTGATGCTGATCAGGTCGTCGGCCACTTCCTCGCCGCGGCCATCGACGGCGGCAAACAGGATCTTCAGCAGGCGCTCGCGCAGCCGCGGCGGCATGTGCGCGACCATGCCCAGGTCGAAGATGGCCAAGCGCCCATCAGGCATCACCCGCAGGTTGCCGGGGTGCGGGTCGGCGTGGATTTCGCCGTGCACGAAGATCTGGTCCAGATAGCCGCGGATCAGCGCCGCCGCCAGCGGGTCCATCGCCTGTTCGGTGCGGCGCACATCGGGAATGGCATCCACGCGTACGCCGGTGGCCAGTTCCATGGTCAGCACGCGATGGCTGCTGTAGTCCCACAGCGGCTGCGGAATCCACAGGCGCCGGAACGGCTTCAGGTGCCGGCCGAAGCGCGACAGGTTCTCGGCCTCGGCGTGGTAGTCCAGCTCCTGCATCAGCGTCTTGGCGAATTCATTGAGCCAGTCGCGCAGGCGCACGCGGCGACCGATCTGGGTCAGATGGTCGGCGGCCAGGGCGAAGCTGCGCAGCACTTCCAGATCCGAACGCAGCTGCGCGGCCACCTCGGGCTTCTGCACTTTCACCGCCACCTCGCGACCGTCGTGCAGCACCGCGCGATGCACCTGGGCGATGGACGCACAGCCGAGCGGCTGCGGATCGAATGCGGCGAACAGCTTGTTCACCGGTGCACCCAGTTCCTGCTCGACGATGGCGTGGATGCGTTCGACCGGAATCGGCGCCACCTTCTCCTGCATGCGCTCCAGCGCGGTGGCGAACTCCACCGGCACCATGTCCGGACGGGTCGACAGCATCTGCCCCAGCTTGACGAAGGTGGGCCCCAGCGCTTCCAGGTCACTGACGAACTGCTCCGGATTGCCGTCCGGTGGCACGTCGGTGTGGCTGCCGGCAGCGTCCAGGTTCATGCCGGAGAACACGCCGGAATGGCGGTAGCGCATCAGCAGGCGCAGGATCTGGCTGCGCCGGTTCATGCCCCTGATCAGCGGCGGATTGCCTGTGGCGGTGGACGGATTGCTCAAACGACACTCCTCGAAGACGACGACCCGATGTCCGTGATCCCGCCGCCGGCGGGACCGGATTACGCTTCCAGTGTCCCTGCCGCCCGGTGGGCGCGCGGTGAACCCGCTACCGCAGGTGGCGCCTGATCGGTCAGAATCCGCTCATTCCCTTTACTGGATCCCCCATGGCCGGTGCCAGCCTGTTTGCCCTGCTTGACGATATCGCCTCCCTGCTCGACGACGTCTCGGTGCTGACCAAGGTCGCCGCCAAGAAGACCGCCGGCGTGCTGGGCGACGACCTGGCGCTGAACGCGCAGCAGGTAACCGGCGTCAACGCCAACCGTGAATTGCCGGTGGTGTGGGCGGTGGCCAAGGGCTCGCTGGTGAACAAGGTGATCCTGGTGCCGGCGGCGCTGGCGATCAGCGCGCTGGAAGCCTGGCTGCACAGCCGCGGCTGGAACGTGCCGCTGATCGTGCCGCTGATGATGATCGGCGGCGCCTTCCTGTGCTTCGAGGGCGTGGAGAAGCTGGCGCACCGGTTCCTGCATTCTGCCGATGAGGACGCCGAACACCAGGCCGAGCGGCGCAAGGCGCTGGCCGATGCGCAGGTGGACATGGTCGCGTGGGAAAAGGACAAGGTGAAGGGCGCCATCCGCACCGACTTCATCCTCTCGGCCGAAATCATCGTGCTGTCGCTGGGCGTGGTTGCCACGGCGTCGTTCATCAACCAGGTCAGCACCCTGGTGGTGATCGCGCTGGCGATGACCGTGTTCGTCTACGGGCTGGTCGCCGGCATCGTCAAGCTGGACGACCTGGGCCTGTACCTGTCGCGCAAGGGCGCGGCGCTGGCGGCAGTCGGCCGTGGCCTGCTGGTGTCGGCACCGTGGCTGATGAAGTTCCTGTCGGTGGCCGGTACCGCGGCGATGTTCCTGGTCGGTGGCGGCATCCTGGTGCACAACGTGCCGGCGCTGCACCACGCGGTGCAGGCGCTGGGCGGTGAAGGCCAGTGGGGCTGGCTGGTCAACGCGCTGGGCAACATGGTGGTCGGCATCATCGCCGGTGCCATCGTGCTGGCGGCGGTGACCGGGTTCCAGAAGCTGCGCGGCAAGTAAGCGCCGGCCCGCTGCGCGGAAGAGGCCGACCTTGGTCGGCGGTTTGTTGTCCGCGCGTGCCAACCAAGGTTGGCACCTACCCAGCGGTTTCCGGCGCCTTGCCCGGTAGAGGCTGACCTTGGTCGGCGGTTTTATTCCCCGCGCGTGCCAACCAAGGTTGGCACCTACCCAGCGGTTTCCGGCGCCTTGCCCGGTAGAGGCCGACCTTGGTCGGCGGTTTTGTTCCCGCAAGCGCCAACCAAGGTTGGCACCTACCCGCGAGCTAGCCCGCGTGTACCCGGTTCTTGCCTTGGCGCTTTGCTGCGTACAGCGCGTCATCGGCGCGCCGCAGCAGCGTATCGGCATCGTCTCCCGGCTGCCATTGCGCCAGGCCCGCGCTGAAATGCACGGGGATGCGCCGCTCCTGCAGGGTCAGCACGCGATGCGCCAGTGAGCGCTGCAGCCGCTGCACCGTGGCCATGCTGTCCGCGCCGGGGGTTTCGGGAAGCACCAGCACGAACTCGTCGCCGCCCAGCCGGGCGATGCCATCAGTGGCACGCAGCAGCAGGCGGCACACCGCCACCAGGTGCTGCAGCAGCGCGTCGCCGCCGGCATGGCCGTGTTCGTCGTTGGTCTGGTGGAAATCATCCAGGTCGATCACCGCCAGTCCGAGCGGCGAGTGGTTGCGTGCGGCGCGGGCCAGCTCGCGCTGCAGCAGTTCATCCAGGCCACGCCGGTTCAGGGCCTGGGTCAACGGATCGATACGCGCCAGATCGCCGGCCGCGCGCAGATCCTGTTCCAGCTGGTTGATGCGCTGTTCGGCGCGTTCCACTTCCTGCCGCGCGCTGGCCAGGTGATCGCGCGCCTGCGCCGCCTGCTGCTGCACTTTGCCGGTGTCCTGCATCACTTCCTGCAGCAGGTGGTTGAGGTCGGCGATGCTGCGCGCCTCGCGCAACTGCAGCGCGTAGCTGCCGATGCGGTCGTGGTATTCACCGGTGCTGGCAGCCATGCCATCCATGCGCTCGATGAACTCGCCCATCAAGCTGCGCATGGCCGCTTTCGAATCGTCGATTCCCTGCCGCAGCAGGCCCTGCTTGTAGATCACCTCGCGCAGCTCGGCGCGGGTGCGCTCGACCGATTCGGCTTCCAGCGGCCCGGCCAGCAACTGGCGCACGGCCGCGATCTGGCCCTGCAGCCAGCTGCGGTCATCCAGCAACTCGCTGACGTTCTCCAGCAGCAGGGCGAACAACTCAAGCAACAACGCCTGCTGCTCCTGCCAGCTTTCGGCGCGCACGCCAATCTGGTGGCCCAGCTCGCGCGCGCCCTGTTCGATCGGTTCCAGTGCCGCGCCCGGTTGCCATTGGCGCAGGCGTACGGCCAGGGCCTGCGCCTGCTCGCGCAGGTCGGGATCGTGCTGCAGCAGCGCGACCACCGCGCCGCCCAGCAGCAACCGCAGCTGCTCGGACAGGCGCAGGCTGTCGGGCTGGCCATCGGGCGAGTGCTGGTCGATGGTGCGGATGTATTTATCGATCAGCTGCCGCATCGCCCGGCCATAGCGCGGCCAGTCGGCACTGGCCTGCGCCGATTGCAGGCGATCACCCATGTCGCCCAGTTCACCCGGCAGGGTGGCCATGCCATTGGCGAAGGCGGCCAGCAGCGGCTCGGGGGCATCGGCCCCGGCAAACAGCTGCTGCAACGCCACGCTGCTACCGCCCTGCAGTACCACCCGATCGCCGCGCCCGTCATCGACCACCGCGCGCACGCGCGCAGGCGGCCCGATGGCGGTGCCGGGGGCAGGGCGGGGGTCGGGCTGGTCCGTCATGGAACGCATCCTGGGATGGCAGGGGGCTGGTCACAGCATATCGGCGCAACCGGCGGTGGCTTGAACCGATAGGATGGGCGACAGGATGCCGCAGTGGAGGTGGGTATGCGTGTGATGTTGCTGGGGGCGACGGGACTGGTCGGAGGCCACGCCCTGTCGCAGCTGCTGGCTGACCCCCGCTGCAGCGCCGTGGTCGCGCCCAGCCGTCGCCCGCTGGCTGCGCCGCACGGGAAACTGCACAACCCGGTGCTCGACTTCGCCCGGCTGCCCGATGCGCCGGACTGGGCCCGGGTGGACGCGGTGATCTGCGCCCTGGGCAGCACCATCGCCCAGGCCGGCAGCCGCGAGGCGTTCCATCGCATCGACCACGATTACCCGCTGGCCTTCGCCCGCCTGGCCCTTGCGCAGGGTGCCCAGGCCTTCGCGCTGAACTCGGCCGCAGGCGCCAACCCGCGTTCGTCGATCTTCTACAGCCGGGTCAAGGGCGAGCTGGAGCGCGACCTGCGCGCGTTGGGTTTCCCGTCGCTGACGCTGGTGCGGCCGGGGCTGATCGGCGGCGAGCGGCAGGAGGTCCGCCGTGGCGAACACTTCGCGCTGCAGGTGCTGGGTGTGCTGGGGCTGGTGTTGCCACGTGCTTGGCGGATCAATCCGGCACCGGTGATTGCCCACGCGCTGGTGGATGCGGCGCTGGCGGCAAAGCCGGGCGAGCACGTGGTGCCGTCGCGCGATCTGGTCGGCTGATGTCCCGCGCGCTGCGCCTGAACCAGCTGCTGCAGGTGCTGCGCCGCCATCGCCGGCCGGTGGCCGGGCAGGCGCTGGCCGAAGAACTGGGCATCAGCCTGCGTACGCTGTACCGCGATATTGAAACGCTGCGCGAGCAGGGCGCCGATCTGCGCGGGGAAGCCGGTGTCGGCTACCAGCTGGAACCGGGCGATGTGCTGCCGCCGCTGACCTTGCCACCGGCCGAGATCGACGCGCTGGTGCTTGGCCTGCGCTGGGTGGCGGCACGCACCGAGCCGGCCCTGGCCGAGGCCGCGCGTGATGCCCTGGCGCGCATTGCGCATGTGCTGCCGGCGGCGCGACGCGAGGCGCTGCGTGACAGCGGCCTGCGGGTGGGGCCATCGCGAACGACGGCCAAGGTACCCCCGGCGCGGCTGCAGGCCGTACGCGAAGCGGTGGGCACGCAGCAGCGGCTGCAGTTCGCCTATGAAGATGCGCAGGGCCGGCGTACCGAGCGCGTGGTCTGGCCGTTCGCACTGGGGTACTTCGATGAAGTGCCGATGCTGGCGGCGTGGTGCGAGGGCCGCGAGGACTTCCGTCATTTCCGCCTGGATCGTATTCGCCATGCGCGTGCGTTGGAAGAGCACTACCTGGTGCCACGCGCGACCTTGTTGCGGCGCTGGCAGAAGGCGCAGGGCATCGCTCCGGATTGGCTGGACCGTTCGTGATGTATCCGCTTTGGTAGAGGCCGAGCCTGCTCGACCGCTTCTGGTCGTTGCTCTGGCTTTGGTAGGTGTCGAGCTTGCTCGACGCTGCTGACAGGATCTGTCAGCAGGGCAGGGCCACCATGACCGCTCCCAACCAAGGAGCTTTCCCATGTTCAAGCCAAGCACCCTGCTGCAGTACGTGCGCGACGTTGCCACCAGCGCCACCTTCTACAGCGGCATCCTCGGCACGGCACCGGTCGAACAGTCGCCCGGCTTTGCCCTGTTCCTGCTCGGCGATGGCGCCGCGCTCGGCCTGTGGCAGCGCGACGACGTGCAGCCGCCAGTGCATGCGCGGGCTGGCGCCGCCGAACTGGCGATGGTGGTGGCCAATCCTGATGAAGTGCGGCAGTTGCACGATGCCTGGCGCGCACTCGGTGTGCAGATCGCCCAGGCGCCGGTAACGCTGGAATTCGGGCACACCTTCGTCGGTGTCGACCCCGATGGCCACCGCCTGCGTGTCTACAGCCGCGCCGAGGGCATGGTCGCGCGCGATTGATCCAGGAATTTCGTATAGCAGAGCCCAAGCTCGGCTTGTTTCATGCCTTCATCCACGCATGGCGTGGATCTACTGAAAAGCAGCCGAGCATGGCTGGGCGACATAGTGGAGCAGGCACAAAAAAACGCCGGGCAGTGCCCGGCGCTTTTTCAGGTCATGTGCCAACCAAGGTTGGCACCTACCGATCAGCTGGCCAGCGCCAGATCGTCCATCATCGCGCGCAGGAAGCGGGCCGCTTCACCGCCGGTGGCGGCGCGGTGGTCGAAGGTCACCGACAGCGGAATGACCTTGTGCGCTTCCACGCCGCCCATCACCGGGGTCATCTGGTGGCGGGCACGGCCGGCACCGACGATGGCCACGCACGGCGGCACCACGACCGGGGTCGCGTAGCGGCCGGCGAACATGCCGAAGTTGGACAGCGAGATGGTGTAGCCGCTCAATTCCGAGGCCGCGATCGAACGCGCTTCCACCTGCTCGCGCAGACGGTTCACGCCTTCACGGATGCCACGCGCGTCGAGCATGTCGGCGTTGCGCAGGGCCGGCACGAACAGGCCGTCGTCGGTATCCACGGCGATGCCGATGTCCACCTGCGCGTGCAGGGTGCGGGTCAGCGCTTCACCGTCGAACCAGGCGTTCATCGCCGGCACCTTCTGCGCGGCGACCACGATCGAGCGCACCAGGCGTGCGGTGACGTCGTTGCCCGGCAGCCAGGCGTGGATGTCGGCGTCGTCGTTCAGCGTGGTCGGCACGACCTTGCTGTGCGCATCGGCCATGACGCGGGCCATGTTGCGGCGCACGCCCTTCAGCGGTTCCGGCTGGCCCTTGGCGACCACGCCCGGCGGCTGGGTGCGCATCGGCTTGCCGGCAGCGGACAGCGGGGTACGTGCGTCGGACTGTACCGGTGCGGCCACCTGGGCCGGCGCCGGTGCGGCGGTAGCCGGTGCAGCAACCGCTGTCGGTGCCGTGCCGATCTTCGCGCTGCCGTCGGCGGCGGCCTGCTTGACGTCGGCCATGGTCACCGCGCCGTCGGCGCCGGTGGCACGTACGCGGCTCAGGTCCACGCCCAGCTTGCGGGCGGTGGCCCGCACCGCCGGCACGGCCTTGACGCCGCCCACGGCCAGCGCCTGTTCGGCATGCACAGCGTTGGAGCTCTGCATCGCGCCGACCACGGTGCCGGCGTCATCACGCTCGGCGGCAGCCGGCTTGGCTTCTTCTGCAGCTACCGGGGCGGCTGCGGTGGGCAGCGGCGGCGGCGTCGGAGCTGCGGCGGCAGCCGGTGCGGCATGGCCGTGGCTGTGGCCGGTGTCCTGGCCGTCAGCACGCTGCGGCAGGTTCGGGTCCAGCGCGAAGCTGGCCAGCACCGCGCCGGTCGTGATGATGTCGCCGGCAGCGCCGGACAGCTTCAGGACCGTGCCGGAGAACGGCGAGGGCACTTCGACGACGGCCTTGGCGGTCTCCATCGAGACCAGCGGCTCGTCCAGCTTGATCACATCGCCTTCCTTGACGAACCACTCGACGATGGTCGCGTCCGGCAGGCCTTCGCCCAGGTCGGGCAGGTTGAAGTTCTTGGTCTGGCTCATTTGCAGTTCTCTTCCAGCAGTTCCAGTTCGCGGGCAGGCAACCAGCCCGTCGCGCCATTGGCGCGCTCGGACCACCACCACCCGCCGTGTTCGTGATGAAGCTTGACCATCTCGCCGTTCTCCACATCCAGCTCGCGGGCGTCGTAGTCGCGCAGGGCTTCGGCGCGACCATCGTCCAACAGCTGCAACCACGCTACCGGTGCCCATCCGGCGCGCCCATCGCTGGTGCGCACCCAGGCAAACGCCGGCCATTCCTCGTCACGTACGCCTACTTCGACGATCTGGCCGGTGCGGAACCGGAGCGGGTTGGGATACTGGCTGCGGTAAGCCCCGAGAAGGCGGGCCCGCATGTCAGCCTGCCGCCACCGCGCGCTTGGCCGCCGCCACGATCCGCTCCACGCTCGGCAGATACTTCATCTCCAGGCGGAACAGCGGAATGTGGGTGTCGTAACCGGTGACGCGCTCGACCGGAGCCAGCAGGTCGTAGATCGATTCCTCGGCCAGGCGTGCGGCGATTTCCGCGCCGAAGCCCGCGGTCTTCGGGGCCTCCTGCACGATCACGCAGCGGCCGGTCTTGGCCACCGACTCGGCGATGGTGGCAAAGTCCAGCGGACGCAGCGTGGCTACGTCGATGACTTCGGCACTGATGCCTTCGCCGGCCAGCTTGTCGGCCGCTTCCAGCGCTTCCTTCACCTGCGCGCCCCAGGTCACCAGGGTCACGTCGGTGCCATCGCGCAGCACGAAGCACACGTCCAGCGGCAGGGCTTCGCCGTCGTTGACGACCACTTCCTTGTACTGGCGGTAGATGCGCTTGGGCTCCATGTAGATCACCGGATCCGGCTCGCGGATCGCGGCCAGCAGCAGGCCATACGCGCGCTGCGGCGAGGACGGCAGCACCACGCGCAGGCCCGGCACGTTGGTGAAGATCGCTTCGTTGGCCTCGCTGTGGTGCTCCGGCGCACGGATGCCGCCACCCCACGGCACGCGCAGCACCATCGGGCAGTGCAGGCGGCCACGAGTGCGGTAACGCAGGCGCGCGGCGTGGCAGATGATGTGGTCGACCATCGGGTACATGAAGCCATCGAACTGCGCTTCGGCCACCGGCTTCATGCCCTGTGCGGCCAGGCCGATGGTGAGGCCGGCGATGGTGGTTTCATCCAGCGGGGTGTCGAGGATGCGGTCGGCGCCGAAGCGCTGCTGCAGGCCGGCGGTGGCGCGGAACACGCCGCCGTTGACGCCCACGTCTTCGCCCAGCACCAGCACCGACTTGTCGTGCTCCAGCTCCCAGGCCAGCGCCTGGGTGATGGCTTCGATGAGGGTGATCGGGGTGTCGGTCATGTTCTGTTCTCCGCGCGCGACGGCAGCGCTGTCGGCGGCGTTGGTATGCGCGCTGGACGCGCCGTTCTTGATCTCATCCATGGCGCTGCTCCAGGGCGATCGCCTGGGCACGCTGGGCCAGCAGGTCCTGCGGCGGGTCGGCATAGAGGAAATCGAACATCGCCTCGACCGGCTGCACCGGCGTGTTGAGGTACAGGTTCACTTCCTCGTCCACGCGCTTGCCGCACTCGGCGGTCCAGGCAGCTTCTTCTTCCTCGCTCCAGACACCGGCGTTGGTCAGGTACTTGCGCAGGCGCAGCATCGGCTCGCGCTGCCAGGCATCCTTCACTTCGGCGTCGTCGCGGTAGCGGCGGGCGTCATCGGCGGTGGTGTGGTCCGACAGGCGATAGGTCATCAGTTCCAGCACGGTGCCGCCGTCGCCGGCCAGGGCACGCTCGCGCGCCTGCAGCATGGCGGCCATCACCGCGATCAGGTCGTTGCCGTCCACCTGCAGGCAGTGCAGGCCGCCGGCCAGGCCCTTCTGTGCCAGCGTCTCGGCACCGGTCTGGGCCGAACGCGGGACCGAGATGGCCCAGCCGTTGTTGACGATGCACAGGATCAGCGGCAGCTTGTAGGCACCGGCCGAATTCAGTGCCGCGTAGAAGTCGGTCTTGGAACTGCCACCGTCGCCGCATACGGCCACCGCGATCTGCGGTTCCTTGTTGAGCTTGAACTTCAGCGCAGCGCCTGCGGCGTGCAGGCACTGGGTGGAAATCGGCACGCAGAACGGGAAGTCCTTGGCGGCATTGCCGCCGTAGTCGTTGCCGCGCTCGTCGCCGCCCCAGTACATCAGCACGTCGTGCGGGCGCACGCCGCGCATGAACATCGCGCCGTACTCGCGGTAGGACGGTGCGAACACGTCGTCCTTCTGCATCGAGGCGCCGATGCCCACATGCGCGGCTTCGTGGCCGAGGCAGGCCGCGTAGGTGCCCAGCTTGCCGGTGCGCTGCAGCGCGATCGACTTGCCGTCGAACACGCGCACGAACAGCATCTGCTTGAACATCGGCAGCAACGCGCGTGGGTCGCGCAGGGCTTCGGGCAGGTCATCGCGGACGAGCGTGCCGTCCGTGTCCAGATACTGCAGGTATTCGATCTTGAACTCAGCGGCAACCGTCATTGCGTACTGCACCTTCGACAGAGAAGTTACAAATGATATGAATCGCCATGTTAAGGAATGCGTACGAAAAAGCCGTCCTGCGGCGCAGCACGGCCCACCGGCCTTTGTACCCCCTTCCGGGCGCATGATGCCAATAACTTCAACGTATTCAGCCATTGCTGCAAAGCATCACAAGCGACGCTGGGCTGAGCGCCAGTAGAACGGCGCAAACGGTTCCACGCGCAACCACCGTTCCACAGGCCTACCGCACGCCCCGGTACGGTCATCGCGGCTGCCAGCGCGGCGGCAACGCGCTACCCTTGCCGCCCCCGATCTGGTCCCGCCCATGTCCGTCGACAACAACCAACGCGATCTCGAAGCCGGTATCCACACCGATCTGCAGGGGCGGCTGACCTACGGCGGCTACCTGCGGCTGGACCAGCTGCTCAGCGCGCAGCAGCCGCTGTCCAACCCGCCGCATCACGACGAGATGCTCTTCATCATCCAGCACCAGACCTCCGAGCTGTGGTTGAAGCTGCTGGGCCACGAGCTGGGTGCGGCGATCGGTTTCCTGCAGCGCGATGAGGTCTGGCAGTGCCGCAAGGTGCTGGCGCGCAGCAAGCAGGTGCTGCGCCAGCTGACCGAGCAGTGGTCGGTGCTGGAAACGCTCACCCCGTCCGAGTACATGGGCTTCCGCGACGTGCTGGGTCCGTCCTCGGGCTTCCAGTCGCTGCAGTACCGCTACATCGAGTTCCTGCTGGGCAACAAGAACGCGCAGATGCTGCAGGTGTTCGAGCACGACACGGCCGGGCAGGCGCAGCTGCGCACCGTGCTGGAGGCGCCGAGCCTGTACGAGGAATTCCTGAAGTACCTGGCCCGCTTCGGCCACGCCGTGCCGGCGGTGTACGAGGCGCACGACTGGACCCAGCCACACGTGGCCGACGACAGCCTGCAGCCGGTCTTCGAACGCATCTACCAGGACACCGACCGCTACTGGCGCGAGTACGCGCTGTGCGAGGACCTGGTGGACCTGGAAACGGCCTTCCAGCTGTGGCGGTTCCGCCACATGCGCACGGTGATGCGGGTGATCGGCTTCAAGCGCGGCACCGGCGGCTCGTCCGGCGTGGGCTTCCTGGCCAAGGCGCTGGAACTGACCTTCTTCCCTGAATTGTTCCAGGTACGCACCACCCTGCAGGCCGCGCCCCCGCCGGATCTGGCCTGATCCCCATTCAGCTTGGCCGCCCGCGGCTGGCTGGATCGTTTCAGATGCAAGTTCAGCGAGCAGGCTGCGACCTGCCTCAAACGGCGTGTATTTGACGTGAACGCCAGAAGTCGGTGATCCTCGCGCGTTGCTTCACCGCACATCGGACGTGCCTCCATCCACCGAACCAGGAATTCCGCATGAGCGTAAACGCCACTGCGAACACCCCAGAGCCGGCGCTGCCGGACTTCAACACCACGATGGGCCACCCGCGCCCGTTGTGGATGCTGTTCATGACCGAGTTCTGGGAGCGCTTTGCGTTCTACGGCATCCGCTGGGCGTTGGTGCTGTACATCGTTGCTCAGTTCTACAACGGCAATGCCGCCGGTGAAGGCGACGCCAGCCGCATCTACGGCGCCTACCTGGCGCTGGTGTACGCCGCAGCGATCTTCGGCGGTTACGTGGCCGACCGCGTGCTGGGGTACCAGCGATCGATCCTGACCGGCGCGATCATCATGGCCGTCGGCCTGTTCATGATCTCGCTGCCGCAGGAGCACATCTTCAAGCTCGGCCTGGCCACGATCATCGTCGGCAACGGTCTGTTCAAGCCCAACATCTCGACCATGGTCGGCAAGCTGTACGGCCTGAAGGACGAACGCCGCGACTCGGGCTTCACCATCTTCTACATGGGCATCAACATCGGCGCGATGATCGCCCCGGTGCTGACCGAGTACCTGGCCCGCAAGGTCTTCGGCACCTCGGAAATGCCGTCCTACAAGGTCGTGTTCATCGCTTCCGGCGTGGGCATGCTGATCTCGCTGGTGTGGTTCTACATCGGTCGTGCCGGCCTGAAGGGCATCGGCGCACCGCCGGCCGGTGCCGAAGGCTTCGGCCGCATCGTCATGGTGCTGGTCGGTTCGCTGTTCGCCATTCCGGTGGCCTACTTCCTGCTCGCCACCGGCGCCACCGCGCTGGCCTGGATCCTCGGCGTGATGTTTGCCGCGCTGGCCGTGCTGCTGCTGGTGGAAGGCATCCGCGAGGGCAAGGTGCAGCGCGACCGCGTGATCGCCATGCTGATCATCTTCGCCTTCAACGTCATGTTCTGGATGTTCTTCGAACAGGCCGGCAGCTCCTTCACCTTCCTGGCCGAGAACATCGTCAACCGCCAGCTGGGTGATTGGACCTTCCCGACCGCGTGGTTCCAGTCGGTCAACTCGGTGGCGATCATCACCCTGGCGCCGATCATCGCGTGGATCTGGGTGGCCCTGGGCCGCGCCAATCCGTCCATCCCGCGCAAGTTCGGCCTCGGCCTGCTGTTCAACGGCGCGGCCTTCGCCCTGCTGATGTTCGCCCTGTCGACCATGGTCGTGGACGGCAAGATCCCGTTCTGGACCCTGTTCATGGTCTACGTCATCCAGTCGGTCGGTGAGCTGTGCCTGTCGCCGATCGGCCTGTCGATGGTGACCAAGCTGGCGCCGGTGCGCCTGGTCGGTTTCGGCATGGGCGGCTGGTTCCTGTCCACCGGCATCGGCAACAACCTGTCGGGCATCTTCGCCGGTGCGGTCAGCGGTGAAGGCGGCATGACGGTCGAATCGGCCCTGAAGGGGTATACCTTCGGCTTCTGGGCCTTGATCGGTTCGGGTGTGGTCCTGTTCCTGGTCGCGCCGCTGATCAACAAGCTGATGCATGGCGTGAAGTAATGAGAGGGCAGTGGGCATGCGTACATCGTTCGGTGGTGCAGTGGTGGCAGTGGTGTGTGCGGCGCTGATCGGCGCCTGTTCGCAGCCTCAACCTCCCGCGGCCCCCGAGCCCACGCAGCCCCTCGACACCCGCCCCACCGAGCCACCGGTCGCTGACCCCAGCGAACCGGTGGCCTCGGGCAACACCCCGGCGGCGGCCGACATCGCCGCCATTGCCGGGCTTGGCGCGCAGTTCGACCCGGCCCGCAATCCCGTTGCCGACCTGGAAACGGCCAAGGTCGAGGCCCAGCGCGGCAACAAGCGCATCATCCTGGAAGTGGGCAACGCCGCGTGCGAGCCCTGCCATGCGCTGGATGAAGCCGTGGAAGGCAATGGCGATCTGCGCCGCTTCCGTGATGCCCACTACGTGTGGGTGAAGGTCAACGACAGCGCCGAGAACCCGAACGCGGCGTTCCTCGGCCAGTTCCCGCCGCTCGAAGGCGAGCACCCGCACCTGCTGGTGATCGATGCCGACGGCACCCTGCTGGCGCCGCAGCCCAGCGAAGCGATGCGCAAGGGCAATGCCGTGCAGACCGCACGCGTGATGGCGTTCCTCAAGCAGTGGGCGCCTGACCGGTAGCGCCCGGCGTTTCCCGCCCGCTGCCCGGCCATCCACGCGTGGCGTGGATCTACAGATCATTACCCTTCGGCCGTTAATGGCAAGGACCTCACTGCGCCACCCGGCGCGACCGGAGCGCCCATGCACAGCGACCACGCCGAACGCCTGCCCGAACCTGCCAGCCCGTTGGCCGAAGGAGAGGCACCCGATGGCGTGAGCCTGCCTGCGCAGGAAGCCCTGCTGGATGACGCCGGCACCGGCGAAGACACGCTGGAGTTGGCACCGCCGCGGCATCGGCTGCCGCAGATCGCCCTGCCCGACAACGTGGTGCTGAAAGGCGCGGTGCAGAAGCTGGTGGAACAGAAGGCGCGGCTGGATCGACTCGCCGCCGAAGGACAGCTGGCCGGCCTGCTGCCGCCGGAATGGCACGGCAACGGCGTGCGTGCGATCGACCTGTCCAGTTTCGTGCAGGGCGTGCTGCCGTTCCTGCAGCCCGCTGAGCGTGGTGAAACCGCACCGGCCCGCCTGCCGGTGCGCCATGTGCTGGGCGACGACAGCCGCTGGGGCCTGGCCGATGTGCCCGAACCGAAGTCACTGGCCTGGTACCTGGCCAGTGATGACCGCGCCAACGCGGGCAGCAAGGATGTCGCCGAGGCCTATCTGGTCGGCGCGCTTGGGCTGGCCTGGATGCAGGAAGGGCGCAGCCGTCCCGGCTTCCTGCGTGCGATGGACCAGGACAGCCTGGCGGCCCGGGTGACCATGCTGGGCTACCCGCCGCCGAGCGAGCTGGCGTTGTACAGCGTGACCGCACACGGCCAGCCGCAGATCTGGTGTGTGCATGGGCGGCGCAGGCTGCGCCCGCTGGTGGCGCCATGGCTGAGCGTGCCGCTGCTGACCGCCTATGGCGTGCCGGCACCGGTGGCGTGGCCGGGCAGCTTCCCGCCCGTCGAGGCCGTGGCCGAGGCGATTGCCGCCGCCCGTCCGGGCAAGCTGCTGCCGGAAGTGGATCTGGGCAGAGTGGTGGCGAAGATCGCCGAAGATGCCTCGTCCGAAGCGTGGCAGCCGGTCAGCCTGCTGCAGCTCAACACCTGGTCGCCGCGCTGGCCGTTCTTCCTGGGCACCTTCGTCGGCCTGCCGTCGCTGCTGCTGGTCACTGCCGCACTGGCGTTGCCCGGGGCGGTTGAAGCGGCCACTGTTGCTGCCTCGCTGGGCTTTGCCGGTGGCGCCATCGGCGCGCTTGCCGTGCCGTGGATCCATGCGCGGCGCAAGCATCTGAGCTGATCGAGCGGGTCATCCCCGCATGGCGTGGATCTGTCGATCCTTGCTGCGTGGAGGCTAGGGATCGATGTCTTCAGCAGTGAGTTCCATGCGTTGCCGGGCACGCTCGGTGGCGGCCTGCAGTCGTTGCTTGAGGACTTCCCGGGAGGGAAGGGAGGTCAGGTACTCCGCCACATGGATGCCTGAGCGGTCCAGCTCCAGCAACTCGATCTGGCCTGCCTTCTTGCCTGTGCAAAGGATGATGCCCAGCGGCGCCTCTTCCCCTTCCTCTCGTTCATAACGATCCAGCCAACGCAGATAGAGCTCCATCTGGCCCTTGTACGCTGGCTTGAAGTCACCGATCTTCAATTCGACGGCCACCAGCCTGCGCAGGCGGCGGTTGTAGAACAACAGGTCGAGATGGAAGTCATCGTCGTCGATCTGGATGCGTTTCTGGCGGGCGACGAAACTGAAGCCTGCCCCAGTTCGAGCAGGAACCCCTGCATTTCACGCAGGATGGCGCCTTCCAGTTCCTGTTCGTCCCAGCAGTCCTTCAACCCGAGAAAATCCAGTACGTAAGGGTCGCGCAGGACCAGGCCTGGGGAGAGCTGCTGGTTCCTGCGCAACGCCGACAGCTCATTGGCGATTGTCTGTTCGGGCTGGCTGGAGAGTGCTGTGCGTTCGTACAGCATCGAATCGATGCGCTGGCGCAACATGCGGACACTCCAGCCTTCCGTGCTGGCCATCTGGGCGTAGAAGTCGCGTTTGAGTGGATCAGACAGCGGAATCAGCGCGATGAAATGGGTCCAGCTCAATTGTCGTAGCAGTGATACGACAATCTGCTCGTCGGCAAATGCGATGGAGAACTGCACCATCCTGCGCAGGCTCTTTTCACCGAACGAGCCGCCGAACTCGGTAGACAGCGTTCTTGCGATGCGCTTGAACAGGACCTCCCCATAGCGTGCCCGATGTCCACCCATCTGATCGACATGGATGCGACGTCCTATACGCCAGTAAAGCAGCGTCAGTTTGACATTGACGGTCCTGACCATTCCGGCGCGGGCCGTGGATATCAGTGTCCGGATATCAGCCAGCAGGTCGTTGGTATGCGGCAGGGTGGGGCGCGGTGTGTCATCCATGAGGTGCTTTCCATCAGGGTCAGGGCTCGGCAATCACCCGCAACGCACTGGCATAGCCCTTGGCGAGACTGGTCAGGTCAAGCAGCCGGTTCAACGACAGCAGCAGGCCTGGCTGGCAGGCCCTCAGTCGATGATGCTCAAGCCAGGCCTCGGTGACGGTTTCCAGTGTGGCCAAGGCCTCATCGATGCGCTGCAGGTCGGCATCGCGGTCGATGGGCCCGGTGGTGGGGTGATGGGGGCGTGTCATGGCGAAGCTCCTTAGCGGGCCGCCGGGAAGGCGGCAGGCGGTGCGTGGTTGAAAGACCGCTCAAACGCGAAAACGGTGGGCACCAGGCCCCACGCACCGCCCGCCATAGGGCAGACCCGGCTGCAGAATGGCGCCCACCGTAAGATGGGCACCATGGGTGCAGCGTCGTTACGCGTTTGAGTGACGGGCTTTCAACCCCGGCAGCGGAGCGCCGCTGCGTTCCCACCCTCAGGCCTGTGCAGCCCGCCGTCCAATAGGCAATGCCACTCGATACGCGAATGTCGATACAGCCGCTCCGTCGGTCATGACTCTACCGGCCCGATGCCGAAACATCAGGTGGTAAACGCGACACGTTGAGTCGAACCCGGCTGAAAGACCGTTCGTCGGCGGGCCATGAACACCGCGCGTTGCACGTCATCAATGGCCTGCGCCGGATCCCTCACAGCGCAGCCCACGACATCATCCACGCGTGGCGTGGATCCATGTGTCGACCAAGGTCGACACCTACCAAGGGCGGCGAGGGCGCCGCCCCGAAGGGGTCAGACCCCTTCGCCCATCCGCTCCAGGCCATCGCCGGCCAGGCGCAGGATCAGCTTCTCCAGCACCTGCTCCTCTTCCTCGCTCAGCACCGACATCAGCTTGCGGGTGATCTCGATCACCATCGGCGCGATCGTCTCGTATACCTCGAATCCCGCCGCCGACAGCGCCAACACCGAACGGCGGCGGTCATCGCCATGCGTCTCACGCTTGATGAAACCGCGCTCCAGCAGGCGGGCCACCGCGCGGCTGACCGCGACCTTGTCCATTGCCGTGCGGTCGGAGACCTCGCTGGCCGACGAGCCGGGGTACAGCGCCAGGATGGTGATCACCCGCCACTCCGGAATGGCCAGGCCATAGCGGTCGCCGTACAGCTTGGCGATGTTGCCGCTGACCCGGTTGGACAGCACGCTCAGCCGGTACGGCAGGAACTGTTCCAGGTCGAGCAGGACGTGGGAGGCACGCAGGCGGGTGGAAACGGGATCGGCGGGGCTCATGTTGCGGTGCACCTTGCTGGTGGTTTCAAGTGTAACTATAAGTGTTGGGTCCGTACCCTGCATTCTCGCCGGGTCCAACCCCGCCCGCACCTGGTTTGTGCCGATGCGGCACCGATTCGGAGCCACGCCATGAATACCGCAGTCCCGTCCGCCTCGCATCCCAACCCCGGCATGCAGGTCACCACCTTCGAAAACCCGATGGGCATCGACGGCTTCGAGTTCGTCGAATTCGCCGCACCGGCCGGCCGTGGTGCCGAGCTGCACGAGTACTTCCGCAAGATGGGCTTCAGCGCGGTGCTCAAGCACAAGCAGCGTCCGATTACCGTCTATCGCCAGGGCGACGTCAACTTCCTGGTCAATGAAGACCCCGATTCGTTCGCCGCCGACTTCGCTGAAAAGCACGGCCCGTGCGCCTGCGGCTTCGCCATCCGCTTCAAGAAGCCGGGCGCGGAGGTCTACCAGACCGCGCTGGGCAATGGCGCCGAAGCCATCGCCTTCAAGCCGGAGAGCAAGGCGGTGAACGCCCCGGTCATCAAGGGCATCGGTGACTGCATGCTGTACCTGGTGGACCGCTACGGCGATGCCGGCAGCATCTTCGATGGCGACTACGAGCTGATCGCCGGCGCCGAGCTGCGCCCGAAGGGCTTCGGCCTGACCTTCATCGACCACCTGACCCACAACCTGTACTTCGGTAACATGCAGCAGTGGTCGGACTATTACGAGCGCCTGTTCAATTTCCGCGAGATCCGCTACTTCGACATCAAGGGCCTGAAGACCGGCCTGGTGTCCAAGGCGATGACCGCGCCGGATGGCATCGTGCGCATTCCGCTGAACGAATCGTCCGACCCGAAGAGCCAGATCAACGAGTACCTGGACGCGTACAAGGGCGAGGGCATCCAGCACATCGCCTGCTTCACCGAGAACATCTACGAAACGGTCGAAGCCATGCGCGCGCAGGGCGTGGATTTCCTCGACACGCCGGAGACCTACTTCGATGTGATCGACCAGCGCGTGCCGAACCACGGTGAGGACGTCGCCCGCCTGGCGAAGAACAAGATCCTGATCGATGCCGACCCGGAAACCCACCAGCGCAAGCTGCTGCAGATCTTCACCCAGAACTGCATCGGCCCGATCTTCTTCGAGATCATCCAGCGCAAGGGCAACGAAGGCTTCGGCGAAGGCAACTTCACCGCGCTGTTCGAGAGCATCGAACGCGACCAGATCCGCCGCGGCGTGCTGTAAGGTTTCCACAACGGCACCTTCTCCACCGGTAGCGCCGGGCCATGCCCGGCGGCTTTCCCCAGGCTTCCAGGAACCCCCATGTCTCCCTCCATCACCGCCCGCGGCTACCAGTCCGGTTTCGGCAACGAGTTCGCCAGCGAGGCCGTGCCCGGTGCGCTGCCCGTCGGCCAGAACTCGCCGCAGAAGGTGGCCCATGGCCTGTATGCCGAGCAGCTGACCGGTACCGCATTCACCGCACCGCGCGGCAGCAATCGCCGCAGCTGGCTGTACCGGATCCGTCCGGCGGTTACCCACGGTGAGTTCACTCCCTTTGCGCAATCGCAGCTGCAGTGCGATTTCAGTGCGCAGCCGGCTTCGCCTAACCAGCTGCGCTGGAGCCCGCTGCCGCTGCCGGAACTGCCCACCGATTTCGTCGAAGGCCTGTACACGATGGGCGGCAACGGCTCGCCCGACGCGCATGCCGGTGTCGGCATCCATCTGTACGCGGCCAACCGTGACATGGTCGGCCGCTACTTCTACGACGCCGACGGCGAACTGCTGATCGTGCCGCAGCTGGGCAGCCTGCGCCTGCTGACCGAGCTGGGCGTGATCGAGATCGAACCGCAGCAGATCGCGGTGATTCCGCGCGGCGTGCGCTTCCGCGTCGAGCTGCCGGATGGCCCGAGCCGCGGCTACATCTGCGAGAACTTCGGCGCACTGCTGAAGCTGCCCGACCTTGGCCCGATCGGTTCCAACGGCCTGGCCAATCCGCGCGATTTCGAGACTCCGCATGCCGCGTTCGAAGACGTCGACGGCGATTTCGAACTGATTGCCAAGTTCGACGGCCGCCTGTGGCGTGCGCCGATCAATCATTCGCCGCTGGACGTGGTCGCCTGGCACGGCAACTACGCGCCGTACCGTTATGATCTGCGCCGCTTCAACACCATCGGCTCGATCAGCCACGACCACCCGGATCCGTCGATCTTCCTGGTGCTGCACTCGCCCAGCGACACCCCGGGCACCAGCAACATGGACTTTGCGATCTTCCCGCCGCGCTGGCTGGTGGCGCAGAACACGTTCCGCCCGCCGTGGTTCCACCGCAACATCGCCAGCGAGTTCATGGGCCTGGTGCATGGTGCCTACGACGCCAAGGCCGAAGGCTTCGTGCCGGGCGGTGCGTCGCTGCACAACTGCATGAGCGGCCACGGTCCGGATGCCCCGACCTTCGACAAGGCCTCCAATGCGGATCTGTCCAAGCCGGATGTGATCAAGGACACCATGGCCTTCATGTTCGAGACCCGTGGGGTGATCCGCCCGACCGCGCAGGCGCTGGCAGCAAGCCACCGGCAGGGCGATTACCAGCAGTGCTGGAACGGCCTGCGCAACAATTTCCGTTGATCGTCTGCATCCACGCATGGCGTGGATCTACCGGAAAGCGCGATACCGCATCCACGCATGGCGTGGATCTATCGGGAAGCGCGATACCGCATCCACGCATGGCGTGGATCTACCGGAAAGCGCGATATCGCATCCACGCATGGCGTGGATCTACCGGGAAGCGCGATATCGCGTGTACGCGTAACGTGGATCCATCCGGGCACGTGATGTAGTAGATCCACGCCATGCGTGGATGCTGTTCACCGGTTCAGGCAATGGCCGCGAACGCGCTGCAATGCTCCACCGGCAGCGCCTCCATCAGCCGCTGCCGCACGCGCTGGCAGTACCCTTCCGAGGTCAGCGCCGGCAGCACCTGCAGCGCCGATTGCATCACCCGCAGCACCTCGCCTTCGGCACGCGCCTGCTGCAGGTCGCGGAACAGCGCCGCTGCGTTGGGATGCCGCTGCATCTCCAGGATTCCCAGCACATAGATGCGCGCGGCGACCAGCGAGCGGCGGCGCTCGACTGGCGCCGCAGAAGCGGCAGTGACTGACGGCGCCAGCGGAGCCGCCATCGCAACCGGCGCAGGTGGCGTGGAGGCGGGTGCGTCCGCAGCGGTCACCAGGTAGCCGCTCTGGATCAGCTGGATCACCATCGCTGCCGCGTCCCGCCCAAGCAGTGCGGTCAGCTCGGCGATGCTGCGCTGGCCATCACACAGGATCAGCAGGCGTCGCTGGCGCATGTCCAGCGGTGCGCGGTGGGCCTGCAGCGCGGTTCGGGCGAGGTCGGTCTTGCGCGGTTGCATGGGGAGGACAGCCAAGTCGGTGCTCGCCCAGCCTGAATGAGGGCGATGAAACCGCGATGACAATGCAGCGCCTGCACGCCGGCTGCGGTAGCGTGCACCCACCCTGTGCCAAGGATCCGCACCGATGAAGCATCTCCCGATGGCCGGCCTGCTGCTGTTGTCGTTGGCCGCCTGCAACCGTAGTCCCGACACCGCCGCACCGGCAGCGCCGCCCGCGGCCACCGCACCGGCGAAGGATGCCTCCGTTCCCGCCGACGCCGATCTGGCCACCGCTTCGCCGGTGGATCCGCGCAGCGACAGCCCGGCACGCCTGGATGGCTTCGGCGGCGCCACGCTGGGCGCAGGCATCGCCGAGGTCCGCAGTGGCTTCGGCACCCCCTTGCAGGGTCTGGGTACCGACGCCACTGGCAAGCCGCTGCCTGCCGACGATGCCAATGAAGGCTGCTACTTCCTGCGCCCGCAGGGGGCCGAAGACCCGCGCCTGATGTTCGAGGCGCGCAAGCTGGTCCGCTACGACGTACGCAGCCCGTCCATCGTCGCTCCCGGTGGCGGCCGGGTCGGCATGACCCTGGGCGAGCTGCAGGTGCTCTATCCCGAGCGCGCCGACGTCGGCCCGGACAAATACGACGACAAGGCCCAGCACCTGCGCGTGCGCCCGGCGCAGGAGGGGGCGGCGATCATCGATTTCTCCCTCGGCGCTGACGGCAAGGTCGGCGCCTGGCGGGTCGGCAGGACCCCGCAGGTGGACTACGCCGAAGGCTGCGGCTGATCGGCCATCCTCGGCTCACCCGCCGCGGGTGGGCCGAGCGTAGAATCGCGCCACGACCGCTGGGGAGCGCCCGATGATCGCTATTGCCATTGCCTGGTTCCTGCTCGGCCTGCTGTTGCTGGCCCTGGGTGGGGACTCCATTGTCAAAGCCGTGTCCGGCCTGGCGCAGCGTTTCGGCGCCAGTGCATTCACCGCAGGCCTGCTGTTGCTGGGTATCACCACCTCGCTGCCGGAGCTGGCGGTCAACGCCCGCGCGCTGGTGGTGGGCCAGCCGGAGCTGGCCTGGGGCAATGCCGTCGGCAGCAGCGTGGTCAACCTCGGCCTGACCCTGGCGGTGGCCGCGATGGTCGCGCCGTTGCTGCTGCGCGCGCGCCTGCAGGCCGTGCTGTGGTGGGGGCTGCTGGCCGCGGGCCTGCTGCTGATCGTGTTCGGGCTCGATGGCCGCCTGCTGCGCTGGGAGGCCGGCGTGCTGGTGGCCGGGTTCGTGGTGGTGCAGTTCCTGCTGCTGCGTCGCGGACGCCATGAGAGCGCCGAGGTACAGGCGATCATTGCCGAGTCGGCCCTGAGCCGCACCAGCCTGCCGTTGAACGTGCTGCGCCTGCTGGTTGCCGCACTGGCGTTGTATTGGGGCGCGCGCCTGGTGGTCGGTGCCGCCGCTGATTTCGGCGCCGCGCTGGGCTGGACGCCGCTGCTGGTGGGTCTGCTGCCGGTGGCGATCGGCACTGCGTTGCCGGAGGTGGCGGCCGCGGTCGCGGCAGCACGCCGTGGTCACGGCGACATGGTGCTGGGCCACGTGCTCGGCTCCAGCGTGGTCAACCTGATGCTGGTGATCGGTGCGATGGGGCTGCTGCAGCCGCTGGCGTTGCCAGCCTCGTTCGTGCGCCTGGAACTGCCGGCGGTGCTGGCCTTCGCACTGGTGCTGTACCCGATGCTGCGCGGCGACCTGCGCATCAGCCGCATCGAAGGTGCGGTGCTGCTGGGCGCGTTCGTGGCCTGGCTGGGGCTGGAAATCGCGCTGGTCACACCGGTCTGAGGTAGTGCCGGCCGCTGGCCGGCAACCTCGGCGAACTCGCAGCCAGGCATGGCCTGGCTCTACTGGCGGTTATCCGGGGTCGTGCCGACCAACGGTCGGCACCCACCGTCAACGCGCGGTGGTTTCCTCTTCCCGCTCCGGTTCCGGCGGGGGCAGCTGCTCGTCTTCGGCACGCTCGTTGCCCGGCAGGCTGGGGCGCGTTTCCATCAGCAGCGACAGTGCGGCCTTGGCCATCAGGTGCGCGCTGATCGGTGCGGTGATGAACAGGAACACGGTGATCAGCAGCTCGCGCGGCTGCGGGTCCTGGCCCAGGAAGATGTGGTAGCACACCGAGCACACCAGCACGCAGCCCACGCCCAGCGTGCTGGCCTTGGTCGGTGCGTGCAGGCGCTTGAAGAAGGTGGACAGCTTCACCAGGCCCAGTGCGCCGACCAGGATGAAGAAGCAGCCGAACAGCAGCAGGATCGACAGCGCGATCTGGATGAAGGTGATCATTCGACGATGTCCCGGCGCAGCACGAACTTGCTCAGCACCACGGTGCTGCCGAAGCCGAGCATGGCGATGATCAGTGCCGCCTCGAAGTAGATCGCCGAATTGAGGTACATGCCGAACAGCATCAGCTCGGCGATGGCGGTCACCGACAGCGTATCCAGTGCAAGGATGCGGTCGGGCACGGTCGGTCCGCGCAGCAGGCGCCAGGTGGCCAGCAGCATGGCCAGGCCGACCACGTGCATGCACACCACCAGGGTGGTCTGGATGATCTGGAATCCAGTCATGGGAAGATCTCCATCAACGGGGCTTCATAACGGCGCTTGATCGTGTCGATCAGCTCCTGCGGGTCTTCCAGGTGCAGCACGTGCACCAGCAGGAATTTGCGGTCGTCGCTGAGGGCGGCCGACACCGTGCCGGGGGTCAGGGTGATCATGCTGGTCAGCGCGGCGATGCCGTGGATGTTGGCGATGTCCAGCGGCAGCCAGATGAAACCGGGGTGGATGTTCTTTTCCGGGCCCAGCACCTGGATGGCCACGCGGATGTTGGACATCAGGATGTCCCACAAGGTCACGAACAGCAGCTTCGGCAGCGGCCGCAGTGTGCCGATGCGGGCGAACTCGCGGTCCAGGCGCGCGGCGAACAGCGGAATGACCACGCCCAGCAGCAGGCCCAGCAGGAACTGGCCGAGCGTGAAGCTGTCGGACATCAACAGCCAGAACACCACCACCATCACGCTCAGCGCGGGCGAGGGCAGCAGGCGGCGGATCGGGGAACGCTTGGCGGTCATGGCTGGCGGATCTCCGGCGTGGTCGCGCGCAGCTGCTGCACGTAGTCGCCCGGCTGCAGCAGCTGGGTGGCGATGGCGTCGGTGTGCTGCATCAGCGGGGCAGCGAACAAGGTCATGCCGATGCCGTAGGCCAGCAGGATGCAGGCGGCGAACAGCTCCACACGGCGCAGTGGTGCCTTGCGCGGTGGCGGTGCATCGGGATCGGGCAGCGGCACGCGCCAGAACAGGCGGATGCCGCCGCGGGTCAGGCCCATGATGACCAGCAGGCTGCTGACCAGCACTGCGGTCCACACCGCGCCGGTGTACTGCGCCGGCATGCCGGCCAACAGCGCGGCCTTGGCCAGGAAGCCGGACAGCGGCGGCAGGCCGGCCACCGACACCGCCGCAATCAGGAACAGCACGGCCGGGGTCTCCTTGCCGGGCATCGGTGCGATCACTTCCTTGCGGTCGCTGGCGCCGCCACGGCGGCGTCGGATCAGGTCGGCGACCAGGAACAGTGCGGCGGCGACGAAGCTGCTGTGCGGCAGGTAGTACAGGCCGGCCGACAGCACCTCAGGCGTGCCCACCGAGAAGGCGATGAACAACGTGGCCGCCGAGACGATCACCAGATACGAAATCAGCACTCGCAGACGTGCGGCGGCCAACGCGCCCAGGCCGCCCAGCACCAGCGTCGCTACGCCGGCCCACAGCAGCCAGTCGCGGCCGTAGCCGGCCATCGCCCCCGCATCCTCGCCGAACCACAGCATCTGGATGCGCAGCACGGCATACAGGCCCACCTTGGTCATGATCGCAAACAGTGCCGCCACCGCAGCCGGTGCACGCGCATACGATTCGGGCAGCCACAGGTACAGCGGCATCAGCGCGGCCTTGGCACAGAACACCAGCAGCAACAGGCCCATCGTCGCCTTCACCAGGGTCAGCTGCGCAGGCGGCACTTCGGCGATGCGCTGCGACAGCTCGGCCATGTTCAATGAACCCAGCGAGGCGTACAGCAGGCCCAGTGCGATCAGGAACAGGGTCGAGGCGGTGACGTTGAACACCACGTAGTGCAGGCCGATGCGCATGCGCAGGCCACGGCCGCCACTGAGCAGCAGGCCGTAGGAGGCGATCAGCATCACCTCGAAGAATACGAACAGGTTGAAGATGTCGCCGGTCAGGAAGGCGCCGTTGAGGCCGACCAGCTGGAACTGGAACAGCGCATGGAAGTGCGGTGCGCGCCGGTCCCAACCCGAACACGCATGCAGCAGGCAGGGGATGGCCAGCAGCAGGGTGGTCAGCAGCATCCACGCCGACAGCCGGTCGGCCACCAGTGCGATGCCCAGGCGCGACGGCCAGTCACCCAGCAGGTACACGCGGATGTCGCCGCCAGCGGTGTCGGCGAACAACAGGCCGACCACCACCGCCAGCGCGCCCAGCGCGGTCCACGCCACGGCGCGCTGCACCTTCGGCCCATAGCGGCGGTGTTCGACGAACAGCGACAGCGCAGCGCCGAGCAGCGGTACCAGGATCGGCAGGATCACCAGATGATTCATGCGCGGTCCTCGCCCCGGCGCGGCGGTGCATCGTCGTCCGGCTCGTGCGCGTCCACGTGGTCACTGTGGTTGTCGCTGCGGCTGCGCATGGCCAGCACGATGCTGACGGCGGTCATCGCAAAGGCAATGACGATGGCGGTCAGCACCAGCGCCTGTGGCAGCGGATCGGTGTAATTGCCCAGGTGGCTTTCCACGCCTTCCTGCAGCACCGGCGCCTTGCCCTGCACCACGCGGCCACCGGCGAAGATCAGCAGGTTGGTGGCGTAGGACAGGAAGGTCATGCCGAGGATCACATCGAAGCTGCGCGCGCGCAGCAGCAGGTAGATGCCGATGGCGGTCAGCACGCCGATCGCAGAGGCCAGGGCCAGTTCCATCAGTGCATCTCCCCCGTTCGTGCCGAGCGGCGTTGCAGGTCGATCTCGCCCTTGCGCGCGGTGCGCGTCCGCGAGGGTTTGACGGTGGCCATCATCGACAGCATCAGCATCGCGCCACCGAACACCACCAGGTACACGCCGATATCAAAACCAATCGCGCTGGCCAGCGGTACATCGCCGATCAACGGCAGGTGCAGGTCCAGGTGGCCGCTGGTCAGGAACGGCACGCCGAACAGCATCGACGCGGCGCCACTGAGGATGGCGATCAGCAGGCCGGTACCGATGCAGCGGATGTAGTCGAAGCCGAAGCGTGACTCCACCGAGGCGGTGCCCTGGATCACGTACTGGATCAGCAGCGGCACCGCCAGCACCAGGCCGGCGATGAAGCCGCCGCCTGGCGCGTTGTGGCCGCGCAGGAACAGGAAGATGGAGACCGTCAGGGTCAGCGGGAACATGATCTGGGCCAGATCGGCCGGCACCGGCAGCTTGATCGGCGGACCGGGCATGATCTGCTCCGGCGCCATCCGCGTGCGACGCAGCAGCGCATGCACGACCAGTGCGGCAATGCCGAACACGGTGATCTCGCCGAAGGTATCGAAGCCGCGGAAGTCGACCAGGATCACGTTGACCACGTTCTGGCCGTACGCCTCGGGCAGGGCGCGGGCAAGCAGCTCGCCGGCCATGGTGTTCGGCGGCAGGGTCATCGCGCTGTAGGCCAGCGCGCCCAGGCCGGCACCGGCCACGATCGCGATCAGCGCATCACGGCGCTTGCGCCAGCGCGGCCGCTCCGGGCCGGACTGTGCCGGCAGGTAGTTCATGCCCAGCAGCATCAGCACCAGGGTCACCATTTCCACCAGCAGCTGGGTCAGCGCCAGGTCCGGTGCGGACAGGAACACGAAGGTCAGCGCCACCATCAGGCCGACGCCGCCGACCAGCAGCACGGCCAGCAGGCGCTGCTTGTACATGCGCAGGGTCGCCACCGCGCAGGACATCATCACCAGCCACAATGCCCAGCCCAGCAGCGGTATCGGCTGCGGTCTGGTCCATTCCGGCGAGGCCGGGTTGGCGATGTAGGGCGCGGCGGCGACCACGATCGCCACCAGCACCAGGCCCAGCAGCATGCGCTGCAGGCTGCCGTTGGCGATGCCGGCGGTCAACCGCTGCGCACCGGCCGACAGCAGGTCCAGCTGGTGGTGGAAGACGTTGCGTCCCGGCGTGGTGTTGGTTACCGCGTGCAGATCGATCAGCTTGCGCAGGCCGAAGTAGAGGGCCACGCCACCGACCACGCCAGCGGCGCTCATCGCCAGCGGCAGGTTGAAGCCATGCCAGATCGACAGGTTGTACTCGGGCATCGCGCTGCCGAGGATCGAGGCGGCTGCCGCGTGCAATACCGGGGCCACGGTCACGGCCGGGGCGATACCCACCGCCACGCAGATCACCACCAGGATCTCCACCGGCACCTTCATCCAGCGCGGCGGCTCGTGCGGCACGCGGTCCAGTCCATGCGGGCCCTTGCCGAAGAACGTGTCGTGCACGAAGCGCAGGCTGTAGGCCACGCCGAACACACCGGCCAGCAGCGCGGCGATCGAGACCGCCGTGCGCATGGTGTCGGTGCCGCCCGCCGAGAGCGCTTCGGCGAACAGCATTTCCTTGGACAGGAAGCCGTTGAGCAGCGGGATGCCGGCCATCGCCAGCGAGGCGATGATCGCCAGCGCGCTGGTGAACGGCATCAGCCTGCGCAGGCCACCCAGCTTGCGCATGTCACGGGTGCCGGTCTCGTGGTCGATGATGCCGGCGGCCATGAACAGCGAGGCCTTGAAGGTGGCGTGGTTGATGATGTGGAACACGCCGGCGACCACCGCCATCGGCGTGGACAGGCCGAACAGCAGGGTGATCAGGCCCAGGTGCGAGATCGTCGAATAGGCCAGCAGGCCCTTCAGGTCATGCTGGAAGATCGCGTTCCAGGCACCGATCAGCAGGGTGATCGCACCGATGCCGCTGACCGTATAGAAGAACAGATCGCTGCCGGCCAATGCCGGATGCAGGCGCGCCAGCAGGAACACCCCCGCCTTCACCATGGTGGCCGAGTGCAGGTAGGCCGACACCGGGGTGGGCGCGGCCATCGCATGCGGCAGCCAGAAGTGGAACGGGAACTGCGCGCTCTTGGTGAAGATGCCCGCCAGCACCAGGAACAGGGCATAGGGGTACAGCGCGCTGGCGCGGATCTGCTCGCCGGCGGCCAGCACCACGTCCAGGTCGAAGCTGCCGACGATGCGGCCGATCAGCAGCACGCCGGCCAGCAGCGCCAGGCCGCCGCCACCGGTGATCACCAGCGCCATCCGCGCGCCCTCGCGCGCGTCCTGGCGGTGCGACCAGAAACCGATCAGCAGGAACGAGCTGATGCTGGTCATTTCCCAGAAGACCATCAGCAGCAACAGGTTGCCCGACAGCACCATGCCCAGCATGGCGCCCATGAACAGCAACAGGTAGGTATAGAAGCGGTGCGCGTTGTCCTGGCTGCTGAGGTAGTAGCGCGCATACAGCACCACCAGCGCGCCGATGCCCAGCACCAGCCCCGCGAACATCCAGGCCAGGCCATCCAGGCGCAGGGTGAAGTCCAGGCCGATCTGCGGCAGCCACGGCACCATCGTGCGCACCACCTGGCCATCAAGCACCGATGGGGTCAGCCAGGCGAGGATCGCCAGCCCGCCCAACGGCGCCAGCGCCGCCAGCCAGGCAGCAGTCGAGCGCGAACTACGGGGGAAGGCTGCGACAGCCACTGCCATGAGGAACGGCAGGGCCAGCAGCAGGGGCAGGCTGGGGAGCATGCAGGGAATCCATGATTCACGAGCAGGTCAGGGAGCATAACAGGCTGCCAAATGTCGCCGAAACCCATTGAACAGCGATCAATTGCATGTAACGTGCGCTGATTCATTTTTTCTGCGATGCAGCATGCCGCGCGGATGACCCATCAGGACCCGGTGGGCAGGTCCACCCTACGCCCACGCAGGGACAGCGCAGCCCCTGTCGCACAGGGACCGCCGCCGCTGGGCGGGGCAAAGTGAGGAGGTCACCGCGGCAGGCTGGCAGGCGCGCCGTGCAGTGTCGGTGACGGGATCTGCCCGTTCAGGAAACGAAGGCGTCGACGCGGCGACGCTGGTCAGTAACGCCAGTCGAGCTTGCGATAGGCCTTGGCCATCACCCACGCCGGGCCGATCAGCAGGTAGGTCAGGTCGGTCAGGAAGCTGGGCTTGCGGCCTTCGAACTTGTGGCCGATGAACTGCGCGATCCAGGCGACGACGAATACGCCGATGGCCAGCGAGCGCAGGTTGTGCAGGCCGATTTCCGCTTCCAGCAGCCGGCACAGGCAGCCGAACACGAAGAACTGGATGAGCATGCCGATGCCCAGCGGACGCGACAGCTTGTTGTAGAAGCACCACGCGCTGAACATCGCGAACGCCGACCAGATGCCGTACTGGAACCAGGTGATCAGCGGCGGCACGCACCACAGCAGGGCCACCACCGACCACAGGATCGCCGGCACCGCCACCACGTGGATGCGCTGGTTGACCACATTGCGGTGGTCGTCGGAGTAGCTGGCGAAATAGCGGTCGATCGGACGCGCAAGCTGGGTGCTGGTCTGCATGTGGCCAGCATACCCCGGGCGGGGCCGGCAGTAGAGCCAGGCCATGCCTGGCTGCATGTTCGCCGGGGTTGCCGGCCAGCGGCCGGCACTACCAACCGGCAGTAGAGCCAGGCCGTGCCTGGCTGCAGGTTCGCGGGGTTGCCGGCCAGCGGCCGGCACTACCAACCGTCAGTAGAGCCAGGCCGTGCCTGGCTGCAGGTTCGCCGAGGTTGCCGGCCAGCGGCCGGCACTACCAACCGCCAGTAGAGCCAGGCCATGCCTGGCTGCAGTTTCGCCGGGGTTGCCGGCCAGCGGCCGGCACTGCCAACCGCCAGTAGAGCCAGGCCATGCCTGGCTGCAGGTTCGCGGGGTTGCAGGCCAGCGGCCTGCATTACCAACCGCCAGTAGAGCCAGGCCATGCCTGGCTGCAGTTTCGCCGGGGTTGCCGGCCAGCGGCCGGCACTAGCGCTCAGAACGCCCCCGCCACGCGGGCCGGGGGCGCAGGGGAATCAGTCGACGCTGATCCCGGCCAGGCGCTGCAGCGCCTCGGCGTACTTGGCGCGGGTGCGCTCGATGATCTCCGCCGGGATGCTCGGGCCCGGGGCGGTCTTGCCCCAGTCCAGCGTCTCCAGGTAGTCACGCACGAACTGCTTGTCGTAGCTCGGCGGGCTGGTGCCCACTTCGTACTCATCGGCAGGCCAATAGCGCGAGGAATCCGGCGTCAGCATCTCGTCCATGATGTACAGGCGACCGTCGGCGTCGGTACCGAACTCGAACTTGGTGTCGGCCAGGATGATGCCGTGCTCGCGTGCGTAATCGGCCGCGAACTTGTAGATGCGCAGCGTCGCGTCGCGCACCCGCTCGGCCATTTCCGCACCGACCGTCTTCACCATCGCGTCGAAGTCGATGTTCTCGTCATGGTCGCCAACGGCGGCCTTGGTCGAGGGGGTGAAGATCGGCTCGGGCAGCTGCTCGGCCTGGCGCAGGCCGTCGGGCAGCTCGATGCCACTGACCTTGCCGGTGCGCTGGTAGTCCTTCCAGCCGCTGCCGATCAGGTAGCCACGGGCGATGGCTTCCACCGGTACCGGCTTCAGCTTGCGGGTGACCACCGCGCGCTTGGCGTACAGGGCCGCGTCCACGCCCTCGGGCAGCACGCTGGCCACATCGATGCCGGTCAGGTGGTTGGGCATCAGGTGCGCGGTCTTGGCGAACCAGAAGTTGGACACCTGGCAGAGCATCTCGCCCTTGCCCGGGATCGGGTCGGGCAGGACCACATCGAACGCCGACAGGCGATCGGTGGCGACCATCAAGAGGTAGTCCCCCGGTGGGGTACCGGCCGGCAGTCGCTCGCGCGGGATATCGAACACATCACGCACCTTGCCGCGGTGGCGCAAGGGCAGGCCGGGGAGATCGGATTGCAACAGCGTGGTTGGCACGGGCACTCCTGGGGCTTCGTCGAGACGGCTGCCCAGGGGACCCGGCGGGCCCGCAACTGGTCAGCGGGCGGCCTAGTGTAAAGCGGTCCGGGCCCGCTGTGACGTAAAATGAGCGTCCATTTCGTCGGCCGACCCCGGAGCGCCATGCGCTGGTACGGAAAACTGCTCGGATTCATCGCCGGCGCCCTGCTGTTCCGGCCCAATCCGCTGTTCGGCGCGGTGGTCGGCCTGTTGCTGGGGCATGCCTTCGACAGCGACTGGTTCCGCCTGAACAAGGAGAACCCGTACCGCGAGCTGGGGCTGACCTCCGAGGCCACCGATGCCGAGATCGAGCGCGCCTACCGCAAGCTGATCTCCCAGTACCACCCCGACAAGCTGGGCGGCGCCGCCCCCGAGCTGCAGCAGCAGGCCGAGCAGAAGTCGCGGCGCATCAACGCCGCCTACGACCGCATCAAGACCCTGCGCAAGCGCTGACCCCATTGCCCCGCCTGCGGGCGGGAGACCCCTTTCCCCGTTCCGAAGGCCCCGGCCATGTCCAACTGCCTCATCGCTCCTTCCATCCTCTCGGCCAACTTCGCCCGCCTGGGCGAGGAAGTCGACAACGTCCTGGCCGCAGGTGCGGACTGGGTCCATTTCGATGTGATGGACAACCACTACGTGCCCAACCTGACCATCGGCCCGATGGTCTGCCAGGCGCTGCGCAAGCACGGCGTCACCGCGCCGATCGACGTGCACCTGATGGTCGAGCCGGTCGACCGCATCATCCCGGACTTCGCCGAGGCCGGTGCCACCTACATCAGCTTCCACCCGGAGGCCAGCCGCCACGTGCACCGCACCATCCAGCTGATCCGCTCGCTGGGCTGCAAGCCGGGCATCGTGCTCAACCCGGCCACCCCGGTGGACATCCTCGACTGGGTGCTGGACGACCTCGACCTGGTGCTGCTGATGTCGGTCAACCCGGGCTTCGGCGGCCAGGCCTTCATTCCGTCGGCCTTGGACAAGCTGCGCGTGGTGCGCCAGAAGATCGATGCCAGCGGCCGTGACATCCGCCTGGAGATCGATGGTGGCGTGAAGGCCGACAACATCGGCGAGATCGCCGCCGCTGGCGCCGACACGTTCGTCGCCGGCTCGGCCATCTTCAACGCCAAGACCAGCTACCAGGACGTGATCGCGCAGATGCGCGCCAATGTCGCTGCGGCACGCTGACAAAAAGGGGACGGAGGGGATTAAGCTCGTTCAATTCCCTCCGTTCCCTCTTCGCCCATGGCACTGTTGAACATCCGCCCGGCCACCGTCGCCGACGCCGGCCTGATCCTTCGGTTCATCCGTGAACTGGCGATCTACGAGAAGGCCGAGCATTCGGTGCAGACCGACGAGATCGGCATCGCCGAAAGCCTGTTCGGCGCCGACGCCACCGCCCGCGCGCTGGTCTGCGAGGCCAACGGTGAAGCCATCGGCTACGCGGTGTATTTCTACAGCTATTCCACTTGGCTGGGGCGCAAGGGCATCTACCTGGAAGACCTGTACGTGAGCCCGGAAAAACGCGGCTCCGGCGCGGGCAAAGCGCTGCTGAAGTACATCGCCCGCCAGGCGGTAGCTGAAGGTTGTGGTCGCTTCGAATGGTTAGTGCTGGACTGGAACACGCCGGCCATCGAGTTCTACACCGCAGCCGGCGCCAGACCGCAGGACGAGTGGACGGTGTACCGGCTGGAAGGTGAGGCGCTGAAGGCATTCGCCGGGTAGGCCGTGTCCTGGTGACTGGTGTGCCGATGAAATACGCCATTGCCGCACTCCGCCAGCGGCTGCCGGCCTCGATTGCCGTCTGCAGGCAGGCGCTGGAGGCTGCCGGCGGTGACCTGTCACAGGCGCACGCCTTGGTGGTTGATCAGCTCGTGGCCGATTACGGGCACCGCACAGGGTTGGGGGTCGCCGAGGCCGCCATCGAGCTGCAGGCCGCTGGCCATGACGTGGAACGCGCCATGATGCTTTGGCGTCGCCGCCACCCATCACCGCCACCGCGGCCATTCGCGGCGCTTGAAAAGGGATGGGCGCTGGCAGCGGAGCTGGCTTCGGTGGACACCGGGTTGCGCTGCTTCGCCCATGTCATTCCCGGCGAACAAGACACCTACGAGCTGCGCATGATCACCCAGGCCGCACACTTCACCGAGACCGCCTATGGCTTCGACTACGACTACGCCATGCAGGACGCGCAGACCCGGGTGGAACGCAGGTTCGTGACCGGAATTCCGGCGCTCAACCTTCTGTTGCAGGAGTACGCAATTGATGAAGCGATGTTGTGCAGCATCGATGCCTTCGACAGCTGCCTCCTGCACGGTCCCATCGAGGCTTACCTGTAAGCCGATATGCAGCGCCGCGCAGCGAAAAAAAAAGCCACGCCAAACGCTGGCGTGGCCTTGCTGCATGCGTGGGAGGCTGATCCTGCCTCCATCCGTCGTCCCTGCTATGGCCTTCCATTCTCCCGGTGGCCGATGACACCTGCGTGACATGGCGCACGGGCGAGTCCAGCGCCCTGACCTGAACGGTGGCCGCTGCCTTTCACTGGCCCCGAACGCGCGGTTGCTAGCCTGTGCCGCCCTTCCCTGGAAGCACCGCATGAGCACACCGCGCTGGCGCCTGATCCTCAACGGCAAGTCCGCAGGCAACGATGACCTGCGCGAGGCCGTGGGCCACTGGCGCGAACGCGGCGTGCAGCTGGAAGTGCGGGTGACCTGGGAAGATGGTGATGCCGAGCGCTATGTCGCCGAGGCCATCGACCACGGCGTGGACGTGATCGTGGCGGCCGGCGGCGACGGAACGCTGAGCGCGGTGGCCGAGACGCTGGCCCATCGCGACGAACCGGCTGAGGCGCTGCCTTCGCTGGCGCTGGTGCCGATGGGTACCGCCAACGATTTCGCCACCGCTGCTGGCATTCCGGTGGAGCCGCAGGAGGCCTTCGCGCTGATTGCCGGCGGCCACCCACGCCCGATGGACCTGCTGCGCGTCGATGCCGACGGCAAGCCATGGTGGTGCGCAAACCTCGCCAGCGGTGGCTTCGGTACCCAGGTCACGGTGGAAACCGATGCCGGCTTGAAGAAGATGCTCGGCGGACTGGCCTATGTCATCACCGGCATCGCCAAGCTCGGCCGCATCGAACCCATCACCGCACGCCTGAGCGGGCCGGACTTCCAGTGGGAAGGCGGGTTCATCGCACTGGGCGTCGGCAATGGCCGTCAGGCCGGTGGTGGCCAGCAGCTGTGCCCGCAGGCACTGATCGATGACGGCCTGCTGGATGTCACCGTGGTGCCGGAGCTGGAGGGTGAAGTCGCAGCCACCCTTGGGCAGATGCTGACCGGCGGCAAGGAGGCGGCGCTGGAACGTGTCGCCACGCGCGCGCAGCTGCCGTGGCTGCAGATCGACGCACCGCAGCCGTTGACGTTGAACCTGGACGGCGAACCGGTGCAGGCACGCCGCTTCCGCATCGACTGCGTGGCGGGCAGGGTGCGGATGCATCTGCCGGATGACTGCGTGCTGCTTTACGGCAGCTGAGACAGGAATCAGAGCAGCGGAATGTCTTCTTCCTTGCTTGGGAATTTGAAGGCCTCGCGCTTCCTGCGGATATGTTCGGGCATCGGCGGGCGGGGGATGTTGCGCTCAGCCAGCCATTGCTGGCATTTCTTCTGCCACGGCAGGTTGTCCGGCGTGGTGATTTCCCAGTAGATGTCCTCGACCATCTTCTGCCGGCCAGGCTGGCTGGACCCTTCCGGCTTTGCAATCGCTGGATCAGCACCATGTTCCAGCAGCCAGTATGCGTAGTCGAAGCCGCCTCGCGTCGTGTACCAGCTCAGGACCGTGTCATCGCCCAGGCTTTTCAGGCTGGACTCATTGATGTTCGCTCCGTTTTCCACCAGGACCTGCACATTTTTCCACTGATTTCCGCTGAGGAAGGCCTGCAGAAGCAACGTTTCGTTGTTGACGTTTCGCGTATTGGGGTTTCCGCCGTGTTTCAGCAGAAGCTCCAGGTAGCGCGGGTCATCCATCTTGGCCGCGTAGACCATCGCGTTGTCGAACCTGATCAGTTCTCCATTCATCTGCTTTGACTCGCGCGCATTGGGGTCTGCGCCGGCCTCCAACAATGCCCTGAGCCCTTCAATGTTGCGGGCTCGCAGGGGCCACGCGATCAACGGAATGCCATCCCGATTGGAGAATGTTTTATCCGGATCGATTTTTTCATCCTTGATAAGGCGCTGGATGGATTCGACGTCGCCATGCTCGGCGGCAATGGCGAGTCGCAATGCCCCGCCGTCAAAGTAGTCGCTGGCCCCGTGTGCGGAGGAGACGGAGCAGCCCGTAGCCAGGAGAAGTGCGACCCATGCCACGCAAATGAGCAGCTTTGTCGTCATGTTGTGAAGAACGACGGACATGGTCTTCCTGTTGAACCGGTGAGGACGTGACATTAGCAAAATGTTCTGATAATCCATAAGTCTCGCGGATCGAGATACGCGGCTTTCATAGTGCAATGGAGTTTGCCATGAGTGGTGCAGACGTTGAGGCGCGCTCGCGCGCCGTCCAGGAACAGAATCTTCTTGTTGAGAAACTGCGTGAAAGTGGGAATGACAAGGAGGCGGATCGTCTCCAAGAGACGTATCACGCTCGTGAAATGTCAGGCCTGGCGGCTGATGTGTATCGAGCCGCGAATCATGAGGGCCAGGCGCCGGTTGGCTGGGCGCGTGCTAGCAGCGATCCAGCCGCACTTCGTGCCGCTGGAATCGACATCTCGAATGACGATCTAAAAGAGTTGCTGCAGCCCAGGTACTCTGGGTTTCGCGCTGAAATCTATCTCCCTGACAAGCGCGTTCTAGGCGAGGATGCGAAGCCCGTCATCGTGTACAAGGGCTCTACGGGGCAAATTGTCGATCCGTCTTCGCCTAGTGGACGGCGCGAATCCGGTGGCGAGGATTTCCTCAACAACGGTCAGCAGGGCATCGGCATGCGCAGCGATTACTACGATCGCGCCATGCGTCTTGCCTCCATCGTCAATCAGGAGCGCCCCGGTGGCTTCGAAATCGCCGGTCACTCCCTCGGTGGCGGCATGGCGTCCGCCGCGTCCGCAGTCACCGGCGCACGTGCCACAACGTTCAACGCCGCCGGCCTGCATCCGGCCACCCCGGCGCGTTTCGCCAAGGACAACGGCCTGCCGACCTTCGATACGCAGCAGACCGTGCATACCTACCAGACCGCCGGTGAAGTGCTGAACGATGTGCAGAACGGCATGCACCGCTTGAGCGAGCAGCAACGTCGTGGCTACGGCGTGCTTGCCAACGAGCTGGGCATGGTGCTGAAGGATCCGGCCATGCAGAAGGTCGTCGGTGAAAAGCTGCGCGAGATGCTGCCCCCGGGGGCGCAGACCTCCGCCGCACAGTTCATCGAACAACTGGCGAGCCAGCCGGGCCAGCAGGCGCTGCGCGATATTCCGCTCGCGGCAGGGCGTCTGGAATTGTTGCTTGAGCCCAAGACCCGCGATGCGCAAGGGGCACTCGTCGATCGCCCGCACGTGGCGCCGCCCAGCCAGGTGGCGGAACTGGCGGGGCCGTTGTCCACTGTCCTGCATGCCACGGCCTACGGTATGCGTAGCGGTCGCCTGGCCGGCGAGCAGGTCGAGCGGGCGGGCGCTGCCACTGCCCAGGTGCTGGACAGAACGGGCGATGGCGTCGAGCGTGTGCTGAAGACCGAAGGCATGGTCATCGGCCAGGTGGTGAACATGGGCTCGGCCAGCCTGCAGTTGGGTACCCGGGCGACGAGCACGGTGGTTGCTTCGGGGCGCGAACTGACCGGAAGCATCGAATCCACCCTGCACCGCGTCGAATCGCAGACCCGCTCCCATGGCCTCTCCGCACTATCGTGGGTCGCTGGCCGGGTGGGCGCGGACAACCTCGCCGGCAGGCTTGCCAGGCAGGCCGAAGACGTCGGTGACCACGGCGAGCAACATGCGCAGCATGCGACGAAACAGGCCCTTGCCGATGCAGCAGGCACGCGCGCGGCGGGCGAGCGCGTGGCCGCCGCCATCAACCACGACGGCCAATGGGTCGCTGGCAAGCTGCAGAACGGGTTCGCCACCGCCGGCGCCCATGTTGACCGCGGCTATGACCTGGTGGCCTCCCATGTGAAGGGCATTACCGACAAGGCGCCGATCACCCTGTCCGCGGTAGGTGGTGCTGCGGTGGGCATCGGGGCTGCTGCTGCGACCCACTTGCCGACCGGCAACCTGGCGTTGGACGCAGCGAAGCTGCACAACCTCGACAAGTCCGAACGCGTCATCCGCGGAATGATGCCGGCCTTCAGTGAGGCGACCGCTCGCCATGGCATGGATCCGACGGTCATCCCCAGCCTGGACTCGGAACTGATCAAGCAGGAGGCCGCCGCCCGGAAACTGGTCGAGCAGCCCCCGCACGTCCATCCTGCCGCCGAACCCTCGGCGCAGGTGATCGGCATCGACCATCCCTCCCATGCCGGCAACCCCCTGTTTGTGGGTGCCCAGACCGGGGTCCACGCGCTGGACCGCGCCCACAACCGGGTGCCTGACCTGCAGAGCGACCAGCTCGCCGGCGCACTGGCCGTGCAGGCCAGGCGCGAGGGGCTGGAGTCCATTTCCCACGTGGTGCTCAGCGACGACCATAGCCGCGCCTTCGCGGTGGATACGCCCGACCTGAACGCCGCGCACCGTCGCCATGCCCACGTCGAAGTGGCGGCGGGCATGGCCCAGCCGTTGAGCGCGAGCACCGCCCAGATGGACGCGATCAATGCCACTCGCGAGCAGGCGCAGGGGGTGTCGCTGGCCCAGCAGCAGGTGCACGAGACCCAGGAACAGGCACGGCGGATGGGCTAGGGCGGCGCAAACCGCCCGTCGCCAAAGGGTTTCCCTGCGGCCAAAGCTGCGATACAGTCATTGGGTGTCCAGCCTGACGACCCCGCATACCCTTTCTTCCGCACGCCGTTGGTGGCGATGGTGGCCTGTTGCCGTCGTCCGTCCCCATAACGCTGTGTCCCGGAAGGAAAGTCGTCTTGATCTCGCACGCTCAGTTTCAGCAGCAGGCCGCTGAAGGCCACACCCATATTCCCGTTGTCCGCGAAGTGCTGTCCGACCTGGACACGCCGCTTTCGGTCTATCTGAAGCTCGCCGACGGCCCCAATACCTACCTGTTTGAATCCGTCGAAGGCGGCGAGCGCTTTGGTCGTTACTCGATCATCGGCCTGCCGGCACGTCGCGTGTACGCCTTCCACGGCCACACCCTGACGGTGCGCGAGGACGGCCAGGTGGTGGAAACCCGCGAGGTGGCCGATCCGTTTGCCGAGGTCGAGGCGCTGCGCAGTGCTCACTCGGTGCCGAAGCTGGAAGGCCTGCCGGGCTTCACCGGTGGCCTGGTCGGCTGGTTCGGGTTCGAGTGCATCGGCTACATCGAGCCGCGCCTGGCATCGCCGGCCGGCCGCGACGAACTGGGCACTCCGGACATCCTGCTGCTGCACTCCGATGAGCTGGCGGTGTTCGACAACCTGAAGGGCCGGCTGTACCTGATCGTGCATGCCGATCCGCGCCAAGCGGGCGCCTTTGAACAGGCCCAAGCGCGCTTGGACGCATTGGCGGCCAGGCTGCGCGCGCCGGGTGCCGGCTATCCGGCACCACTCACCAGCGACGTGCTGGACGAGTCCGATTTCGTTTCCGGTTTCACCCGCGAAGGCTTCGTCGATGCGGTCCAGCGCAGCAAGGAGTACATCCGTGCCGGCGACATCTTCCAGGTGGTGCTCAGCCAGCGCCTGAGCGTGCCGTTCAAGGCGCGCCCGGTGGATGTGTATCGCGCGCTGCGTGCACTGAATCCGTCGCCGTACATGTATTTCCTCGATGTCGGCGACCTGCAGGTGGTCGGCTCCTCGCCGGAAATCCTGGTGCGTCTGCAGGACGGTGAAGTGACCGTGCGCCCGATCGCCGGCACCCGCCCGCGCGGCGCCACGCCGGAACTGGACCAGGCGCTGGAAGTCGAGCTGCTGGCCGATCCGAAGGAACGCGCCGAGCACCTGATGCTGATCGACCTGGGCCGCAACGACGCCGGCCGCGTGTCCAAAGCCGGTACCGTGGAAGTGGGCGAGCAGTTCGTGATCGAACGCTACAGCCACGTCATGCACATCGTCAGCGAAGTGACCGGGCAGCTGCAGCCGGGCCTGAGCTACGCCGACGTGCTGCGCGCCACCTTCCCGGCCGGTACGGTCAGCGGCGCGCCGAAGATCCGCGCGCTGGAAGTGATCCGCGAACTGGAACCGATCAAGCGCAATGTCTACGCCGGCAGCATCGGTTACATCGGCTGGCACGGCGATGCCGATACCGCGATCGCGATCCGCACCGCCGTGATCAAGGACGGCCGCCTGTACGTGCAGGCCGGCGCCGGCATCGTCTACGACTCGGACCCGGACAAGGAATGGGACGAGACGATGAACAAGGGCCGCGCGCTGTTCCGTGCCGTCGCCCAGGCCGCCAAGGGCCTGTGAGTTTCCCCGTGCTGTGGCCTGCGCCGCAGCACCCCTCGCTGTTTCCGTTCAAGACAAGGAGTACCGCATGAAGCTGCTGAGCGCATTGCTGTGGTCGTCGCTGCTGGCCACGATGGCCCCGTCTGCCTGGGCGCAGGCCAACACCATTCCCTCGCAGCCGCACCTGCTGGTGAAGGGCGAGGGCGCGCGAACGGTGATGCCGGACCGGTTCGGCCTGCAATTGAACATCGAAGAGACCGATATGGATGCCGATGCCGCGCGTCGCCGCGTGCAGGACAACGTCGCCCGCGTGCTGGCGCTGTTCAAGCAGCACAAAGCGGTGGACGGCAGCGTGCGCGCGGACAACCTGCGCATCGGCCCCGCCACGCGCTATGAGCAGAGCCGGCAGGTCTTCATCGGTACGCGCGTGTCACGCCAGCTGCGCGCCAGCTTTGCCAGCGTGAAGGCGATGCAGGATGTGCTGGGTGCGCTGAAGGCCAATGAAAACGTACAGGTCAGCAGCCTGGCCCCGACGTACTCGGGCGAGGTGGCGCTGCGCCGTGAACTCAAGGGCGAGGCCGCAGCCAAGACCCGCGAGTCCGCGCAGGGCCTGGCCAAGGCCTACGGCACCCAGCTGCGCGGTCTTTACAGCATTTCCGATGTGGCGCCGAACTTCGCCTACGGCATCCAGGCAGGCAGCTGGCCCAGCAGCGGCGATCTGGTGACGCCGCCTTCGCCGCCCTCGCCCGAGGCGCCGATGAACAGCATCGAGACCACGGGCTCGCGCCTGCCCGAATCCATCGAAGCCGGCCCCATCACCTACACCGAAAACGTGTACGCCATTTTCCTGATAAGCGACGGAACCTGACCATGTTGTGGATGATCGACAACTACGACAGCTTCACCTACAACCTCGTGCAGTACCTGCAGACGCTGGGTGCCGAAGTGAAGGTGGTGCGCAACGATGCGATGAGCGTGGACGAGATCGCCGCGCAGAACCCCGAACGTATCGTCATTTCGCCCGGCCCGTGCACGCCCAACGAAGCGGGCGTGTCTCTGGAGCTGATCCGGCGCCTGGGGCCGACCACGCCGATCCTCGGCGTGTGCCTGGGCCACCAGGGCATCGGCCAGGTCTACGGCGGCACGGTCATCCGCGCCGGCAACATCATGCACGGCAAGACCTCGCCGATCCGCCATGAGGGCAAGGGCGTATTCGCCGGCCTGCCGGACGGTTACCAGGCCACCCGCTACCACTCGCTGGTGGTGGACAAGAACAGCCTGCCCGATGCGCTGGAAGTGACTGCGTGGACCGAGAACGAGGATGGCTCGATCGAAGAGATCATGGGCCTGCGCCACCGCCAGTTCCCGGTGGAGGGCGTGCAGTTCCATCCCGAATCGATCCTCACCGAGCACGGTCACGCGCTGCTGCGCAATTTCCTGCAGCGCCCGGCTGCCTGATCCAAGGAGTATTCCGATGAGCTTCTCCCCCCAGGAAGCCCTGCAACGCACCATCGAACACCGCGAAATCTTCTTCGACGAAATGGTCGACCTGATGCGGCAGATCATGCGCGGCGACGTCTCGCCGATGATGACCGCCGCCATCCTCACCGGCCTGCGCGTGAAGAAGGAAACCATCGACGAGATCGCCGCCGCGGCGACAGTGATGCGCGAATTCGCGCTGGCCGTGCCGGTCGCCGATACCACCCACCTGGTCGACATCGTCGGCACCGGTGGCGATGGCTCGCATACCTTCAACATCTCCACCTGCGCGATGTTCGTTGCTGCTGCCGCCGGCGCGCGCGTGGCCAAGCATGGCAACCGCAGCGTGTCGTCCAAGTCCGGCAGCGCTGATGCGGTCGAGGCATTGGGCGCGGCGATCGAGCTGCAGCCGGCGCAGGTGGCCGCGGCCATCGAACAGACCGGCATCGGTTTCATGTTCGCGCCGATCCACCATCCGTCGATGAAGGTGGTGGCGCCGGTGCGTCGCGAGATGGGCGTGCGCACCATCTTCAACATCCTCGGGCCGCTGACCAACCCGGCCAGTGCACCGTCGGTGCTGATGGGCGTGTTCCATCCCGACCTGGTGGGCATCCAGGCGCGCGTGATGCGCGAGCTGGGTACCGAGCGTGCGATGGTGGTCTGGGGCCGCGACAACATGGACGAGATCTCGCTGGGCGCCGGCACCCTGGTGGGTGAGCTGCGCGACGGCAAGGTGCGCGAGTACGAGATCCATCCGGAAGACTTCGGCATCGCCATGTCGGCCAGCCGCAACCTGCGCGTGGACGGCCCGGAGCAATCCATTGCCATGCTGCGCGCGGTGCTCGACAACGAGCCGGGTCCGGCGCTGGACATCGTCGCCCTGAATGCGGGCGCAGCGTTGTACGTGGCCGGCGTAGCCAGCGATATCGGCGACGGCCTGGCCCGTGCCCGCGCGGTCATCGCCGATGGCAGCGCCCGTGCCCGCCTGCAGCAGTATGTCGATACCACCCGCGCGCTGGTTGCCTGAGCGCGCGGTTCAGCCTGACCCACCCGATGGCCGATAATGGTCGTCCTCACCGCCCCAGCACCGACCCGACGACGATGAGCGATATCCTGCAGACGATCCTGGCCCGCAAGGCCGAAGAAGTAGCCCAGCGCCGCGCCCAGCGGCCGCTTGAGGAGCTGCAGGCCGCGCTGGCCGATGCGCCACCGGTGCGCGGTTTCGTGCGCGCGCTGCAGGCCGCCGTCGCCAATGGCGATCCGGCGGTGATTGCCGAAGTGAAGAAGGCCAGCCCGTCCAAGGGCGTGATCCGCCCCGACTTCCGCCCGGCCGACATCGCGGTCAGCTACGAGTTCGGCGGCGCCAGCTGCCTGTCGGTGCTGACCGATGTCGATTTCTTCCAGGGTGCCGATGCCTACCTGCAGCAGGCCCGCGACGCCTGCACGCTGCCGGTGCTGCGCAAGGACTTCGTGATCGACGCCTACCAGGTGGTCGAGGCGCGCGTGCTCGGCGCCGACTGCATCCTGCTGATCGTCGCCGCGCTGGACGATACGCAGCTGGCCACGCTGTCCGAACTGGCGATGTCGCTGGGCATGGACGTGCTGGTGGAAGTGCATGACATCGACGAACTGGAACGTGCACTGCAGGTGCCGGCGCCGATGATCGGCATCAACAACCGCAACCTGCGCACTTTCGAGGTGTCGCTGCAGACCACGCTGGACATGCGCCTGGCCGTGCCGCGCGATCGCCTGCTGGTCACCGAGAGTGGCATTCTCGGCCCGCAGGACGTGGCGCTGATGCGCGATGCCGGCATCCACTCGTTCCTGGTCGGCGAGGCCTTCATGCGCGTGGAAGAGCCGGGCGAGGGTCTGCGTCAGCTATTCTTCGCAGCATGAAAACGTACTATCCAACGCCGCGCGAGGATGCGCCGCTGGTGGTCTTCGACTTCGACCACACCCTGTATGACGGCGATTCGGGTACCCACCTGTTCGCCTCGCTGATCAAGCGCAACCCGCTGCGGATGCTGGCGGCGCTGCTGGTCACCCCGATCGCCGGGCCGATGGTGGCGATGCTGCCGACCCGCCGTGCCGGTATCTCGGTCTATGTCTGGATCGGCAGTTTCGGGCTGCACCGCGCGCGTGAGTTCAACAAGGTGATCGACGCCTACGTGCTGCGCAACGAGGCGCAGATGCGCGCCAAGCTGTTGCCGCAGGCGCTGGAGGTGTTCGCCGCGCATCGTGCCAAGGGCGACCGCGTGGTGGTGGCCACCGGTGCGCCGCCGGAGTTGGCCCGTGCGATCCTGGCCTTTGTCGCTCACCAGGACGTGCCGGTGATCGGCACCGAAGTGGGGCCGCGTCTGGGCGGGGTAGGGCCGACCCGACACTGCCACAACGAAGAGAAGATGCGCATGCTGCGCGAGCGCGGCTACGGCGACATCGACGTCGCCTATTCCGACAGCACCGCCGATCTCCCGCTGCTGCTGGCGGCGAAAGCGCCGGTGGTGGTCAACCCGAAGCCGGCCAAGGTGGAATTCTTCCGCCGCGTGCTGCCGGCCGGCACCCGCATCCTCAACTGGGGCTGCGTGGACCGCGGTGGCGACAAGGCGTAATCGATCCCGCCTGCCCGCCGGGCAGGGACCCGGTAGTGCCGGCCGCTGGCCGGCAACCTGGCACGCGTTTCCGGAGTTCATGAGGTTGCCGGCCAGCGGCCGGCACTACCGAAGCCCACGCGGGTAGCGCCGGGCCACGCCCGGCGGGCGGTCAGCGGCCCAGGTACCCGAACAGCGCATGGCCCACCTGGAACAGGCTGATGCCCAGCACCAGCACGCCCACTGCGACCAGCACCCAGCGTTCCTTCACCCGTTTCACCAGCACCGCCGCCACCGGCGCCGCCATCATGCCGCCGATCAACAGGCCGGCGACGATCTGCAGGTGCTGCACCCCCATCGACAGCAGGAACGTGGCCGAAATGGTCAGGGTGACCACGAACTCGGCCGCGTTGACGGTGCCGATCGTGGTCCTGGCCTGGCCACCGCGGGCGAGCAGGGTGGAGGTGGCCACCGGGCCCCAGCCGCCGCCGCCGCTGGCATCGAGCAGGCCAGCGAAGAATCCCAGCACCGGCACCCGGCGGATCTCGCCCTTGGGCATCCAGCGGCCAGCCGCGCGGGCCAGGATGATGATGGCCAGCACCAGCAGGTACAGGTAGATCAGCGGGCGGATCAGGTCGCCAGGGACCTGTGTCAGGACGTACGCGCCGAGTGCACCACCCAGTGCGCCGGGCAGCGCGAGGCGGAAGAACAGGCGTTTGTCGACATTTCCTGCTACCAGATGCGACACACCGGAGGCCCCGGTGGTGAACACCTCAGCGGTATGGACGCTGGCGCTGACCTGTGCGGGAGGCAGCCCCATGCTGAGCAGCACCGATGAAGAAACCAGCCCGAAGGCCATGCCCAGCGCACCATCGACCAGCTGTGCGCCAAGGCCGATGAGGATGAACCACCAGAATTCGCTGCTCAGTTCCATGGATCGAGCCTAGCGGAAGCGGGTGTGCGGGACATGCGATGGTACGTCGCACGTATGGCGATCCGCCGGGCATGGCCCGGCGCTACCGGCGCAGGTCTTGTGGTAGCGCCGGGCCATGCCCGGCGGACACCGGGTGGTCAACGGGTGCCGTACAGCACCACGGTCTTGCCGCGGGCGTGCAGCAGGCCGTCGGTCTGCAGCTTCTTCAGCACCCGGCCGGCCATTTCGCGCGAGCAGCCGACCAGGCGGGCCAGTTCCTGGCGTGAGACGCGCAACTGGCTGCCCTGCGGATGGCTCATCGACTCCGGCTCCTGCGCCAGATCGTGCAGGGTGCGCACGATACGGTCGGTGACATCCAGGAACGCCAGGCGGCTGGCCTTGCGGCTGGTGTCCAGCAGGCGCTTGGAGATCTGCTGGCCCAGCGCGTACAGCAGGCGCGGGGCATCGGCCGACAGCGGGCCGAGGAACAGCTGATGCAGGCGCTCGTAGCTGATTTCGGCCAGCTCACAGGCGGTGCGGGTGCGCAGGATCACCTCGCGGCGGTCCGACTCCACGAACAGGCCCATCTCGCCGACGAACTCACCGGCGCCGAAATAGCCCAGCACCAGCTCGCGGTCCTCCTCCTCCTCGGCCATGATCGAAACCGAGCCGCTGATGACGTAATACAGGGTTCCCGCCGGGTCACCGGGTCGGAAGACGTCGGTACGGGTGGGATAGCGCCGCCGGTGGCTGTGTGCCAGGAAGCGGTCGATTGTTGCGATGTCCAAGGCCAATGGGCTGCTAGCTAGGCGCACGGTTGACACGATAGGGGCGCTCCCTCTGCGCATGAACGGATTCACGGGGTCGATAGCGGAGCTTAACCAGCGCAATTGTTAAGGGCAAACAGTGTGCCAGAACCTGAGCGTCTTCACGTTCCCCCTGGAGACACTTATGCCGCATAATTCCCCCTTTCCCTTCTTACACAGGAATCGACCGCCGTGGTCAAGCCGTTGCCTCGCCTGAGGTTGCAGGGTTTCAACAACCTCACCAAGGCGCTGAGCTTCAACATCTATGACGTGTGTTACGCGCGCACCGAAGAGGAGCGTCAGCGTTACATTGAATACATCGATGAAGAGTACAACGCCGACAGGCTTACTCAAATCTTGACCGATGTCGCTGAGATCATCGGCGCCAACATCCTCAACGTGGCGCGCCAGGATTACGATCCGCAGGGTGCCTCGGTGACGATCCTGATCTCCGAAGAGCCGGTGATCGACAAGAAGCAGGCCGGCAAGGAGTTGATTTCCGATGCCGTGGTCGCGCACATGGACAAGTCGCACATCACCGTGCACACCTATCCGGAAACGCACCCGCAGGAAGGCATTGCCACCTTCCGCGCCGATATCGACGTGGCTACCTGTGGCGTCATTTCGCCGTTGAAGGCACTGAACTACCTGATCGAGAGCCTGGAATCGGACATCGTGATCATGGACTACCGTGTCCGTGGCTTCACGCGTGATGTGAAGGGCAAGAAGCACTACATCGATCACAAGATCAACTCGATCCAGAACTTCCTGGCCAAGAACATCAAGTCGCGTTACGAGATGTTCGACGTCAATGTCTACCAGGAAAACATCTTCCACACGAAGATGCACCTGAAGGACTTCGACCTGGACCAGTACCTGTTCGAGGAAAAGGCCAAGAACATCTCGTTCAAGGAACGCATGAAGATCGAAGCGCTGCTGCGTCGTGAGATCGAAGAGCTGTTCCACGGCCGCAACCTGGCTGAGTGACCCATGTGCGATGCCGGCAGGCATCGCCACCCAGGCGGGACGCCCCGCCCCGTGGAGCCTGCGCTTGGCGCAATCTTCAGTTCCACGGCGATGTACCGACCTACGGCCCGGTGTGAAAACACCGGGCCGTTTCGTTTTTCCCAAAAAGGTAAGGAGCCCCCACCCATGCCCTGGATCTACCTGCTGCTGGCCGGTCTGTTCGAGATCGGATTCGCCCTTGGAATGAAGTACTCCGAAGGTTTCAGCAAACCCGTGCCGACCGCCCTGACGGTGGTGTCGGCGCTGATCAGCCTGTATTTGATGAGCCAGGCGATGAAGAACATTCCGGTCGGCACGGCCTATGCGATCTGGACCGGCATCGGCGCCATGGGCGTGACCGTACTGGGCATCTACCTGTTCAACGACAGCGCCTCGCCGGCACGCTTGGCCTGTGTGGGCCTGATCGTGGCCGGCGTGATCGGCCTGAAGCTGGTATCACCGAATTGATCCCGGTAGTGGGGGGGGGGGGGGGGGGGGGGGGGGGGGGGGGGGGGGGGGGGGGGGGGGGGGGGGGGGGGGGGGGG